>DASWTL010000001.1:0-5569 GCA_036402155.1 Sphingobacteriaceae bacterium
TTTTTTTTTTAAATCCTGTATAACTTTCTTTCTACGGGGTTTTTCAAGTAGATAACTTTCAATGAATTAGGGTTCAATACAACGACTAAAGAATATAAACTTTTATATCTTTTCCTTAAACATTTATCGTACACCGAAAGCACCTTAAGCCCTTATTCAATAAATTGTATAATTTATAATACTATGTGTCCAAAAAGCAATATCGAGTGGATGAATAAGACTTATGACGGGATTAAAGGACAGTTCAGGGAGTTTTTTAAGCGACAAGAATTGGTCTTTGAGATGGATTGCCTTGCTTAAACCGATAGATCACTTGATGTCTGCGACACTCATACCTTTCTTAGAAAAACTGATTTTAACCTAAGAGCGGGTAGAAACTTAAAAAACAATCTATTTCCTAATTAATCCGTTCCGGTACATGGGGCACATTGGCACAAGTATTGTTACAACCTTGTACAATCAACCTGGGGGAAACTTGTGATTATTGAACTATTTGGGGCTTTTGCTTTAGCCCAAATCTGGAAACTATTTCTATTTATTCTGTTGTGCCTTGGTTCTCTGCTTTGGGTAATATCCATTATTGCGGTTCTTTGGGGGATATCCGATGGCCTTATTCCTGCAATACGGGCTAAAGAGTACAAAAAAGCGTCAATTATATTGGTGATCATATTAATTACAATTGCTGTGATCTTTCTTTCTGTAATGAATCAGGCGGTTTATTTGATCGGTTTTATCCTTCCAATCCTTCTTGTTCAGGTTTATATAAAAAAATATATTGAACTCCCCTCTTCCAATAAACATCACTTTAGAAATAACTAATGCCCATTAAGTTTAACATATAACATTTTTGCATGACCTGCCTTGGGTTAAACAATCATTTAACGTAATTTGTTAAAAGATCATCAGTAAGAAATATGAATGTAAAATCTATTACAAAGGAAGATATCAACAATTGTGCCCATCTGATAGGTACTGCATATAATAACCCACCATGGAATTACAAATGGGAACCCGGGCGTGCTACCCGATATTTAAATGAGCTTTTTGAATCCAGCAGATTTACAGGTTTCTGTATTTACGAGGGCGACATCATTGCAGCTGCTATGTTTGCCCATGTAAAAACGTGGTGGATCAATGATTTACTAATGATCGATGAATTGTTTGTTTCTCCACAGCATCAGGGAAAGGGTTATGGGCAAAAGTTAATAGATACTGCAAAAAAATTCTGCACTGAACATAATATCGGCAGCATCACCCTGATCACCAATGCGTATATGCCTGCTGCTTCATTTTATAAGAAAAACGGTTTCCTTCAGGCCGAACAATATACCCTGATGTTTAACGAGAATGACTGATAGTAGTCCGGCGTCAATTGACCCGGACCTACATTTCAATCAATTTCTATTTCCAATTGGCCCATGCTCCTGTTGCCCAATTTTCAGAACCTATTGCACCACGGAAGCTAACGGGCGAGAAAAATGACGAAAACTGCGCATCATTAAAATCTGCACCGCTCAGTATTATAGATCCGGTTGCCGGAGACAAGTCTGCTGCTACAGTAAGAGTAGCGCTCTTCATCTGTAACCCGGCTATAGGATTGATGACCTTATTGTTGTTTACAGATGGCTTCGTCCCGGTTCCACCGGTTAAAACCGCATAGCCAGCAACTTCCGGATCTGCCACAATGTTGGTACCGCTACCGTCAGAATCAAACGTGAATGCTCTGCTTCCGTTGTCACTGTTCACCAGGTTATATTTAAATTCAGATCCCTGATTATTCAGCAAAATCGGTTTGGTTTTTATACATAACATTAATCCACCATTTGAATAGCCAGCCAGCACCGAGTTTCTTACGTTAAAACGTGTATTTTTCCTGATATAAATACTCTGGCTCTGATCGGTCAAATCAGTACTAACTCCATTTGGCCCGATAATCGTCATATTAGAAATCACCGGCCGTGTGTAAGGCTGAACTTCTGATGCAGCGATATCATTCAGACTCTCCATGCCATTAGCCCGGACAGCATATGGCGACAATGCGGACTTGAATGAAATGATAAACTGCAATTTACCGGTATAACCGCGGTCGAAATCAAAGTCATCATCTCCGTTATTATATCCTATCAGATATTTTGCATTCACCGTGCCGCCAACAAACTGGTAACCGTCATCTTTTGAATTACTAACGATGATGTGATCTATCTGGGTTCCTGAACCTACACTGTTCAGACTTAATCCACTCACGATATCCCTTTCCCATTCAGCTTCTTTAAGCGGATTTAATCCCCCGGCATATTCAATCCGCATATATTTTAGGGATCCGGAATTATCATCAGCAGTTGTACCTCCGAACTCAGTATCAGTACCTGCTGTTAAACCCATTGCTGATCCTTTTCCTAAGTTTGTGGGAGCCTTGCCGAGAATGATAATGCCGGTCCAATCTCCGGCTTTCTTCTCAGCTGCTGCTGAAGTAAAGACAACAGGAGTTGACTCTGTTCCATTTACCACCAGTTTTGATCCCTGTGTAACTATAAGTGAACTTTTTCCTTCGGTTTCCGCGCTGTATACCGCTTTAACGATTGTTCCCGCAGGTATGGTAAGAGTAGCATTGTTCTTTACAAAAACTGTTCCCTTAAGTAAGTATTCAGCTTCCGGCTGGAGCGTCATATTTTCCTTAATCTCACCGGATAAGGTAACAGTTGGTTTTTCTTCCGGTGCTACTTCCGGATCTTTTTTACAGGAGAAAAAGAATAGTACTAAAGCCAGGCAGCTTAATTTAATTACGTTTTTCATAGTTGTTAATTGTTAGTGAATGAAGCAGTTTTATAGGCATTGCAGCTTCACTGATTAATGTAAACAGGATATAAATTATTAAATATTGCACTTCCAAACTGTAGATTATGAGGAATATTAAATCATAATACTGCCGGGATAGTTCTTCAATTTCTGATATTTAGCAGTTATCTAAAGCTTCTTGCAAAGCACTTGCAAATTTCTTCGCATGTGGTGGTAACAGCATGGTCCTGTGGTCACCGGATACATCATAAACCCGTACACCTTTCTTTGCAAACTTATTCCAGCCCAGGTATTTAAAATCGTCAACAAAATAGATACGCTCCCTTGCGCGGAACAAATATACGAGGTCATTAAAGGGTGTTAAATTATACTTTCTGAATGCCCGCCAATGTTTTCTGTTTATTTCCTCCAACCGGCTGTAAAAGTCATTGGCTTCAGCTTTTGGTGTTCCCATAACCTTTGCAGAAATATTTTTAATATTTTTTCGCAAAAGAAATGCCTGATAGGACAATGTAGAGCCGGGATGCTTAAACAGGGACCTTATAAACCAAATCAATTTAGGAAACTGCCGTTTTATTTTTGTTAAAACCCTATAATGATCAGCATCCACTGCATTGGTATCAAAAATAGCCAGCATTTTTACCTCTTTTCCCATAGCTTCCAGCTGTTTTCTCATTTCTACTGCTACGTATCCTCCAAAAGAATAGCCAGCAATAGCATAGGGTCCGTCCGGATTATGTTCCAATATTTCAGAAATATACGATCCGGCAATTTCACTCATATCATCCGAAGCATCTTCAATGCTGTTCAGTCCTTTTGCCTGTAAGCCAAAGACGGGCTGGTCTGCATCAACATACATGGCTATATCGCTAAAACTTAAGACATTAAGACCGCTGCCATGAATAATATACAAAGGCATTTTGGTACCCGACGCTTTAATTGGAACAAGGGATTTCCAGGTGTTTCTTGTATCTTTATTTCCCTTTTCGATAAACGACAGTAAAGAGCTGATAGTTGGATATTTAAACAAGATGGCCAATGGAAGTTTAGCACCCATTTCCTTTTCCAACCGTGTTATCATTCTTACGGCTATTAAAGAATGTCCGCCCAACTCGAAGAAATTATCATGAATACCAACCTTTTCTGCGCCAAGGATCTCCTGCCAGATCGTGGCCATCCTTTTTTGATTTTCGGTTTGCGGCGCTTCATAGTTATGGCGCACCGGTTCAGGGATATCGAGGTCTGATAATGCTTTCTTATCAATTTTTCCATTTGATGTTAATGGAAATTGAGGAAGATCAATTAATAAAGCAGGAACCATATAATCGGGCAACTTGCTTTTCAGGTAAGACAGGATGGCTGTTCGATCAAAGTTGTTTTTGGGAACGATATAAGCTGTTAATACTTTATTTCGTTCTTTATCTGTTTTAACCATTACAACAGCCTGGTTAATCAATGCATGCTGATTAAGAACACTCTCGATCTCACCCAGTTCTACACGATATCCACGAATTTTAACCTGGGTATCTTTCCTTCCCAGGAACTCCAGATTTCCATCGGCAAGCATTCGTCCAAGATCTCCTGTACGATACATTCTGCCACCTGCAGACTTATTAAAAGGGTCTGGTATAAATGAGTTGGTGGTCTTTTCCGGATCATTCGCATACCCGCGTGCAACACCTACCCCACCGATATAAAGTTCACCGGTTACGCCTCGTGGAACAGGCTGCAGTTGTTCGTTAAGAACATAGAAAAAGTTGTTCGCTATGGGTTTTCCGTATGGTATACTGGCCCAGTTGCCCTTCACCTCCGTTACCGGAAAATAATTTGACCATACCGTAGCCTCTGTGGCTCCCCCTAAACTAATCACTCTGGCATTCGGGAAATATTCTTTTATTTCTCCCGGCAGTTGAACGGGGATCCAGTCGCCACTCATAAAAATAAGGCGAAGGTCTGTTTGTAAATAATTCGCTTTACCGGCAATCAATTCCTTTATCAGGTAATTCATGGTAGTGGGAACCGAATCCCAGAAGGTGATTTTAAATTGCTGTAGCAGTTCTTTAAGTTTATTTACGTCAATAACCTCGTGCTGATTGGCAATAACAATAGATCCACCGCTTGCAAGCATTCCGAAAATATCATATACAGAGAGGTCAAAACACATGGAAGTAATGAACAGCAAGCGGTCATCAGCGTTTACGTTAAACCGGGAGTTTACCCACTCAATCAGATTTACTGCTGAATGATGCTCTATCATTACCCCTTTGGGCAGACCGGTTGATCCTGAGGTATAGATCGTATAGGCAAGTTGCGTGCTATCAACGCTAATCCCGGGGTTATCTTTGCTGTAATCGTTCAGATCAGCGTTCTCGAAATTTACAACACGAAATCCGGTATTCTTTTTTCCCAGCGCATATTCAGAGTCGCTGATAATTAGTTCTGCCGAAGAATTGTTCAGGATATACTCCTGTCTGTCGATGGGATACTCAGGATCAATGGGCACATAAGCAGCTCCGGCCTTCATGATTGCATACATCCCCACGATCATGTTAAAACTGCGGGTGGCTATCAGACCAACGTTACTCCCTTTTTGAACCCCAAGTTTCACCAGATAATTTGCCAGTCGGTTAGCCCGTTCATTAAGTTCCAGGTAACTCATACTAATGTTATCCTGCCTTAACGCAATATTTTCCGGTGTTTTCTCAACCTGCTCCTCAAACAGATCAGTTATGGTTTTTTTGTTGGAATAAGCTGTTAGTGTATCATTAAACTC
>DASWTL010000002.1:0-15957 GCA_036402155.1 Sphingobacteriaceae bacterium
TGGGGGATCGAACAGGTTCATGTTAACCAATTCATTGAATGGGGCGTGGATTTTATAAAACTTGACAGATGCAGGTTCTCTTTAAATGAACATCCTGAAGGGCGTCCTAGAAAGGATACGATATGGTTTAATGGCTGGGATAAGGAAGGGAAAAATATTGAGGAAGCATATACCAAGTGGGCTAAATTGTTAAAAGATAGCCAAAGAAACATTCTGTTGAGCGCAAGTGCATACAAATTTTATAGCTGGTATCCGAAGCTTACTCATATGGGGCGTACAACCGGAGACATCAAATCTATTCAAACCGGAGGAGCCGTTTTTGAGAGTGACAATAACCGATTAAACTCAGTTATGAAAGTTGCCGACCTTAATAACAAACATCATAAATATGCAAGGCCGGGTTATTGGAATGACCCCGATATGCTGGTAACCGGTGAGCAGGGATTAACTATTGAAGAACAAAAATCACATTTTGCACTCTGGTGTATTATGAGTTCTCCACTGATATTGGGCAACGACCCAAGGAACATGAAAGACCAGGAATTGAAAATAATCACGAATAAAAAAGCTATTGAAGTTAACCAGGATCCGAGAGAACAGGGCTATAGAATTAAGCAGGAAGACAAAACCGAGGTATGGGCAAAAAAATTACAAGATGGAAGTTATGCTGTATTACTGTTAAACCGGGATTCAGCTATAAAGAACATTCGTTTAAACTTCAGTGATTTAAAACTAAATAACAAACAACATATCAAAGATATATTTGAGGAAAAACCGCTTGGATCATTCAACACCGCCTTTACCGGTACAGTACCTCCTCATTCTTCATTATTTATAACCGTTCAACCTGAATAATTATGTTGAATTGCCAGACTTTCCGTTCAAGATTCATTGTATCCAGTTTACTCATGCTGTTTTTCAGCATTTCCAATTTTATTTCGTTTGCACAAATCAAGAACAGAAAACCCAATATTATTATCATTTATGTAGATGATCTGGGATACGGTGACATAGGTTGTTATGGTGCCACCCTGGTTAAAACACCTAATGTTGACAGAATGGCAAGTAATGGATTAAGATTTACTGATGCGCATTGCTCTGCCTCTACCTGCACCCCATCCAGGTTTTCTCTTTTAACAGGAAGTTATGCTTTCCGCAATAAAGCTGCTATCCTGCCGGGTGATGCGCCATTAATCATCAACCCAAATACACCAACCCTGCCTGGAATGCTTCAAAAAGCGGGTTACCAAACAGGTGTTGTGGGAAAATGGCACCTGGGGCTGGGAAATGGCTCGATCAACTGGAATGAGCATATTAAACCCGGACCTGCTGAGATTGGATTTGACTATAGTTTTCTGATACCGGCAACAGGCGACCGTGTTCCTACAGTTTATGTTGAAAATCAACGTGTTGTAAATGCAGATCCCTCCGACCCGATTACAGTTAGTTATGGCCAAAAAATCGGAAACGGACCAACCGGTTACGAAAATCCGGAGTTACTGAAAATGAAAGCCGACCGCCAGCATAGCGAAACTATCGTTAATGGCATCAGCCGGATTGGTTTTATGAGTGGTGGAAAAAAGGCGTTATGGAAAGACGAAGATTTCCCTGTAATCCTTACAAATAAAGCCAAAGAATTTATAAATGCGAACAAGCAAGATCCATTTTTTCTCTATTTCGCTTTCCAGGATATCCATGTGCCTAGGGTTCCTAACAAAATGTTTCAGGGAAAAACAAAAATGGGCCCCCGTGGTGATGCAATTGCCCAAATGGATTGGTGTACCGGAGAAATTATCAAAGAACTTGAAAAGCTGGGAATTGCCGAAAACACCCTGGTTATTTTCAGCAGCGACAATGGTCCCGTGCTGGATGACGGGTATGTGGATTTTGCGGCCAAAAAAATTGGGACACATAAACCATCCGGCATTTTCAAAGGTGGCAAATATAGTGCATTTGAGGCTGGTACCCGGGTTCCAACTATTGTATACTGGCCTACTGTTATTAAGCCTGGTGTAAGCGATGCATTAATAAGTCATATTGATTTTTACAGCTCCTTAGCCCGGTTAACAGGCCAGAAACTTGAAGGTACCAATCAGGCGCCCGATAGCTTCGATATGTTACCGGTATTGTTGGGAAAATCCAACAAAGGACGCACCACCCTGGTAGAAGAAGCTTTTACTTTAGCTATACGTTCAGGTAGCTGGAAATACATACAACCTGTAAAATCCACTCCTCCGGCTTGGTTCGCCAGCAAAAATATCCCATCAGGTTTAGAAAACCACCAGCAACTATTTAATCTTCAAAATGATATTGAAGAGAAGTGGAACATCGCAAGTATTCATCCCGATAAGGTGAATAAACTGCAAAATAAACTTAGTAAAATAGAAAAAGCCGCTACAAGACCCGGATATAAGCAGTAAGAGGAGCTTAAGACCCTGTTTGTTTAAAAACCAACAGTTGTACCTCTGACACAAAATACTTGAATATGTTCTCGCTTAAGTATAGGTGTGAGACCCACAACTTGCTACTTCATTCCATATCAGCAGGGTTGTGTACAGAAATTCTCTAAACAGCCATTACAATTAATCCCCCCTACCCATCAAATCTTTAGTTTCAGATTAACAATTGATAGCAAATTAAACCATTTGCTCTTTAAAATTATTTCTTTTAATTTCATATGATTTAATTTTATTACCAATGAATAGCATTTTCCACTAAATAAACCTAAAACTGAAATCATTTTAAGGCTTATGCTTTCAACAAATAACTCCAGGAAAGAGGATAGGGAAAGCTAAACCCGAACAAGAGCGGCAAACAACAAAAACTAATCAAAATGAAAAAACCACATGTAACTGATGACTTAAAAAAAACGGAGCCTAAAGTTCGCTCCTCGAACTGGAGCTTTGCTAAACAATTAAAGAAATCCATTTTACCTCTAATTTTAATTGCAAGTTTTGCTTCATGCAGAAAAGATGAAACCAGCCCACCACTGGAATCAACTCCTTTGACTTCAACAAAATCAACAGCGAGTACAAGTGCTATTGCGGGTCTTACCCCTTTTAAGGTTATGTCGTTTAATGTCAGGCATAATGATCCTTCAGATCCGCAAACCATTACAGAGCGGCAACCTCTTATTCGTCAAATCATTGTTGATAATTCACCAGACGTTTTTGGTCTTCAGGAATTTTCTGATAACAGTTTCGAGACCTGGTTCAGAGGAGAAATGGCCACCTTAGGCTACGGCGAATACTATAGTACCGCGATTACAGGAACACCAAAAGCCATATTCTTTAAGAACAGCCGGTTTACATTGCAAAGTAGCGGAACGGTGGTTATTGGAACTGCTAATAATAATACTGCCACATGGGTGATTTTATTAGATAACATTACCTCAAAACAATATTTTATTAGTAACAGTCATTGGCAATTTGATTCGCAAAGCATCAGAATTGAAAATGCTCAGAAACTGGCAGATGCAGTACAACAATACAATACTCAGGGATTACCGGAAATTGTATTCGGCGATTTTAATGCCATACCGGGTACTACAGAGATTAATCTTCTGAAAAGTGAGCTTGATGTAGTTGATGCTCTTGGGGATAGCGAAGGAAGCAATACGTTCCATGGCTGGACATCTACAGGCACAAAAAAGCTGGACTGGATGACAAGCAACCGAGCTATGGCCTATACCTCCTATAGTGTTATAACAACAAATTATAATGGGTTCTGGCCGTCTGATCATTGGCCGGTTACGGCAACATATGTACCTGCAATATTTGGTGGAGCACATGTTGATGCTAATGGGATAAGCGGTAGCGCTAACACAAAGTATTATTTTGCTGATATAAATGGCGACGGCAAAGACGATAAAATTTACTGGAACTATACTTTTGATAGTGGCAAAGCTCGTGTGTTTTTATCAAATGGCGATGGTACGTTTGCTTCAACAGCAGTAACCCATACTGCCAGCGCTTCCACAGTAAATACTACCAGATACTACTTTGCAGATGTAAATGTGGACGGGAAAGCAGATCTGATCAGATGGAATCCTACCCTGAATTCCGGTCACACCCGTGTTTATTTAGCTACAACCGGTGGAAATTTCAGTTCAACAGTCGTTGACAATCCGGAAGGAACCAGTGGCAGCAGCTCAACTGTGTATCATTTTGCTGATGTAAACGGCGACGGCAAAGCGGACAAGATTTACTGGAATCCCACATTCGATTCGGGACGTACACGAGTCTATTTAGCTACCACAGGAGGCAGTTTCAGCGGAACGGTTGTCTCAGGAGCAGAAGGAGCCAGTACTACAGCCGGAACATTATTTTATTATGCCGATGTAAATGGCGATGGTAAAGCAGATAAAATCTTGTGGCATCCATCCTTAAATTCCGGAAAAACCATGGTTTACCTTTCTGATGGAGATGGTACTTTTACAGCATCAACCACATTCAGTAATTCGGGCGCAACAAGTGGCGTCTCCAGCACCAGATTCTACTTTACGGATGTAAACGGGGATGGACGCGCAGATAAAATTTATTGGAATCCGGGAAATTATTTAGGAAAATTAAAAGCATATTTCTCTCAAACCAGTAACACATTCGAAGGCCCGATCTACTCATTAAGGGGAACCTCTCAAAGTTCCGATACACAATTCTATTTTGCTGATATAAATGGCGGTGGAAAATCAGATCAGGTCCGCTGGAATTATGGTGAATATAGCGGACAATTAAGGAATTACTTCGGTAATTAAGCTTAAATACAAAACATATTAAAAAGAGGGTATATCATTTTGATGGTATGCCCTCTTTTGCATTCAAATGGGTTAAATTTAACCTTAACTAACAATTTGCAAACAAATTCCTCATAATTATGGTAATCTAATAGGCTGACTATTAGCCTAAAAGGAGGAGGAATTATGTTACAAAGCATTCAAAATTTACTCGGTTTTACCTTGGGCGCTACCGATGGGGAAATTGGTAAGGTAAAAGATTTCTATATAGATGACAAAACCTGGAAGATCCGTTATCTTGTTGTAGAAACAGGAAACTGGCTGTTTGGCCGGAAAGTACTACTCTCCCCGGTTGCCGTACAATCTCCGGATAGAAATGAAAAAGTTTTTCCGGTTAATCTTACTAAAGACCAGATCAAACATAGTCCGGATATTGATACAGAGAAACCGGTTTCCAGGCAGCAGGAAGAAGAACTGCATAGCCATTATTCATGGCCTGTTGATCCAGGGGCCGGCGTCGGATTTATGACCACTGGAATGGTAGGCGGAGTAATAGCTCCCGACGTGCCTTTTGAGGAAAGAATAGCAGAAGAATTTCGCTACCATGAAAAGGATACCATGTCTGATAGAGGTCCTGATCCTGAACATCCGCACCATCAAACAGGTGATCCTAATTTAATCAGTTTTAAAGATGTGAAAAGCTATAAAATCCACACTAATGATACTGAAATTGGCGGTGTAGAAGATTTTTTGATCGACAGCGCCTGGAATATTCCTTTCCTGGTGGCAAAAACCGGCGAATGGAATTCCGGCAAAAATATCTCTATTGCAACCAGCCAGATTAGTCGTATAGAATGGAAAAACTCAATTATTTACATTGACCAAACCATGGATCTTCTGAGGACTATTCCTGAGTTTGACTATGATCGTTTAAGTTATCCGGAACCTGGACATTAAAAAATACTATATCCGGTTAAAAAACCGGATATAGTATAAACTTCCAATTATTGGAAATATTCCTTAAGCTGGTACTGATAACCTGCAGATCCCGGCTGGTCCTGTTGCTCAATGCCTACAAAGCCTCTTAGATCACCTTCGTCATCAATAATCTGCTGCATAGCATATGGATGTAAGTTTCCGCTATATGATGGAAAATCAGACTGTTGCGGAAGACATGCACACCAATGATAGTAAATCATACTTCTTCCGTTATTCTGACTGGCCAGATGGTAAACAATGCCCGTATGTGTATTACCTGTAGCACATCCGGCACCTGGCAGGCAAACATTCTCTGAAGCGGGTAATTTGGCATGTAAGGCAAGCCCATTGGATGAAGACGTATATGAAGATAAATTTAATGCATCCGGGTACCAGCTTCCGGCAGTTGTTGGAGTTACAGATATAGTAGTTCCATTACTGCTTGATGCCGTTACTCTGTATCCCGGGTAATTTATCCGCGGAACAGTAGTTACTGTTTTATAAGTGGACCATGAAGCGTTGCTTCCATAGCCCCTACCATGTGTAAGACCATAATTACTGGATCTTAATGATAGTTTAGCAGTTGACCCATCTGGATTAGTCACATTCCAGCTCTCGGTTACTCCTGCCCATGGAGAACTCCATGTAATGGAAAGCACACCCGTTGATGTATTATAGGTATAGGAGCCTGACCGGTTGTTATATTGCCCGGAAGGATACACCCAGCCGGTAGGAGTATAAGTGGTTACTGTTTTGGTAATACCGTCCTGGGTGCAGGTATGGATATTAAAAGCTGTCTTACCCTTCTCCAGCGTATTATCCCAGTGCCAATAGGTATATGCCACAGTACCTGCGCTGGCATTAAATGTATAATTCCCAATTCTTACAACAGTGCCACCGCTGGTGTCTAAATTGCCAACTACAGCAGAAAAATTAGCCTTTCCACCTGGTAATGGTTGAGCGGAAACAGTGGCTGTAATCTTTCCTGAAACGCCTGTTTCTTCTAAATTGGTAACCACATCTTGCTTATTGCAGGCAAAAATCAGGCATGCAATTCCAAGAAATGTACATGCAATGGCCAATTTGTTAAATACAAGATTTTGTAGTACTACCTGAATACTTGTTTTGTTTTTAATTCTCATTTTTTGTGGTTTTTAATTAATAGTTTGTTTTAGTCTGATTATCTTATTAAACAGCTCAAAATAAGGGAGGTAGTAGACGAGGTTTAATATTCTTTGCATATCCTGAATGGATTGAACAGACAATATGCATGGTTATGCCAAATAAGAAATGCGGGATCAGGCAGGCAGAGTTAGAATAACTGCACTGATAGGAAAATCAAGGGGGTTGAATAGAATAATATTGGTAAAATCGGACAATTAAAATAAATCTAAAAAAAGATTATTATTTCTATTTCATTGGAGCAAAGATCTTGCAATGGTTTATTGTAAAATTCCCTGTATATGTTGCATTCTTTTTAAAATTCACAGTCCGTTATTGTAATAATAATAGCTGGCTATAAATTCACATAAGCTCCCATGCACTTTGGTACCCGCCTATTTCCTCGGTATAAGAAATAAAACCGGAATAAAATGCCAGCCTTGAAAGTGTTGCGCTATCGCCAATAATCACCAGTTTTTTCCGGGCCCGGGTCATGGCTACATTCATGCGGCGGGTGTCAGAAAGAAAGCCAATAACTCCTTCCACATTGCTTCGGGTCATACTGATATACACGACATCACGCTCCTGTCCCTGAAAGCTGTCGATGGTATTAACAGATATGCTCCCGATATATGGCTCTAATTCAGTTTGGTTATGCAATAGCTCTTTCAACACAACTATTTGTTCTTTATATGGGGATATTATAGCCACTGAAGGGATATCCCCGGACGTGTCAGAATGACTCAACAAACCAGTTAAATGTTTTATAAGCATTTGGGCCTCATCGGGATTACTGGAACTTGTTCCTTCCGCTTTTTCCTCGAAACCGCAACCTGCAGTATCAATAAATATAAGCGGCAGATCGTCTTTAAATAACAAATGACGGGCAACTGATTCATGCGCCCTTAATTTTTCCATGTAAAATACCCTTGATGAATATCCCATTATTGCCGTATTCATCCGATACTGTTCATCCAGCATCATTACTGCCTCCGGGTGACACAACATCGCTTTTTCGAGCAAGGTAGTGTTCAATCCTTTGCGGGACGCTTCCTCAGATTTTATGGTAGGTGGAAGCTGAAACGGATCGCCGGCCAGAATTACTTTTTCGGCCTTAAGTATTGGGATCCAGCTGGCCGGTTCGAGCGCCTGCCCTGCTTCGTCGATGACCACGGTATGGTAACTCAGATTTCTAACAGAATAATGGTTCGATCCCACCAATGTAGCGGTAATCACCTGAGCTTTCTCCACACAATCATCCTGTATAAATTGCTCAATATTACCTGCCTCTTTCATGATTTTGTGTGCTTCATCAAACAAGGCCTTACGCTGCTCCCGTTCTGCACGCCCGAAGTTCCGTTTGTACTTGTGAGCCATACTTTTATACTCACCAGCCTGCTTCTTTAATGACCGTATTACTTTCATGTTGCTATGACTATTCATTTTACCATCAAGGGTAAGCGACATTAATTTTTCGGATACGCGGGCTGGATTACCTACACGCAACACATTAAGACCTTCTTCTGCAAGCTTTTCACTTAGCAGGTCTACAGCGGTATTACTGGGAGCCACAACGAGAATCTTTTTTCCGTCCTTTTTAATTAAAGCCTTCACAGCCTGCACCAGGGTAGTAGTTTTACCGGTTCCGGGAGGGCCATGGACAATGGCAAGTTCCCTGGCTGAAAGAATTTTGTTCAGGCTTTGCAACTGGGATGCATTAAGTTCAGGTACTTTATATAAAGGTAAATCTTCCTGGAAAGATGGCTTTGCCTGCCCGATCAAAACCTTGATAAGATGCCCATACTCAGGACTTTCAATCTGCTTTTGCGCTTCCTTAATTGCATTAAACATTTCTTCATAGCTGTTATTGTCAAATAAAAGCTCAATACCTAGTTTGCCTTCACGTGCCCAGTCAGGAAGTTCTTCAGTGCGAAGCGTAATTTTCAGTCTATTACCTCCCTGGAAGGTAATGGTACCTTCTACCCTGTCCAATTTCGGGTTGTGATTAGAAAAAAGCACAGCTGGCGCCCCAAACCGAAGTTGATGAGGAATATCATGATGAGTTGTCCGTTCAGCCTCCAGGCTTAGATAATCTCCACGGGTAGGTTCTGTACCCCTGATTGCTATAGGATACCATATCAGGCCGGCGTCACGACGCTCAGCAATGCTGGTGGATTGTGTAAGTTGTTGATAAGCAATATGATCAGCTTTCCGTTCGATTTGCAGCAGCTGAAGCAGGTTCTGAAAGTAGGAATGCAAGTGACTTGTCTATTTTAAAACCAAAGGTACGGATGTAATAGGGAAAGTACAGGGAAAATAAACAGGCTTCCATTCCGATCAACATGTCAAAAGCAGAATGCTTGCAACAAACATCCGAATTCCGCAAAGCTCTAACGGACTTACCCCAGGTTATTACCCAGGGATAAGAAAAATAATTCATTTCCGTCAGCAATAAACCGCTGCCAGGCAGATAACAATCACTTTAATTACACAAAAATGTGGCAGATCACTGCTTCTTATAAAAGCTTATAACATGATCAACTGCAATAGAACCAGACTGCATCCGAAGCTCATTATTTTCAATGTCGACATATACGTCCAGCATCTGACTGTTCTCAAAATCCAATTTATAAGAATATTTATGATTGTCGATAGTCTCAGCTACTTTCACAATGCTGAATTTACTGCTATGGGTCAGCTGTCCCTGATAAAACACCTGGTAATCAGAACCATTGATTACAAGTTTGATGTCCATTAATGGTGTTGTTGCAGGCAGCAATCCTCCATTTGTAGATGTTAGCTTCCATTCGCCATCCAGATCAGATGGTTTAATAACAGATTTCTCACAACTGGTCACGAAAAAAAATAAAGTCAGAATAATAAGATAAACAGGTTTCATAATGGTGTCGTTTTTATTCTATACGGTAAGACTTTAAGTTTTGCTACAATTTACGAAATATAGTATTTACCCTGATCAATTTTAAAAAACCAAAACAATTTTAACCATTCAGGCATCTATAAAGAGTTAATTCTGAAAATATGCCTTTTATAAAAGTCACCCTTGTTATTTTATTAAATCAAGAATTCACCTTGAATATAAAAGCAGTGAAGGAACAGATCTGTTGACTTTAGACCGCATTTAATTCACCTATTCATTTGCAATGTCGGCTGTAAGTTCAGTCGGTATTAATCTCACATCCAGGGTTGTGGAACTTCTACCCCATTATTCTTATCAATCCATATACCCTACACCTTTAGCCATAAGCCCGGCCAGTAGTGGGATGATTAACAGCAGCAACAACTCCAGGCGCAAAGCCCAGAAAATGAAACCCGGAATCTGAACTTTTTGCTCTAAATCACCTTTTCTGTTTTTAATAAAAAACATCGTTGGATATATTGATAACAATCCAATCAGTATAAACAGGGTGATCTTTATGTGAAAGATCCAATTATGAGTATAATATACTGCGGGTTTGCCAATACCACCTAACCATAGCGTTAACCCGGCAGTTAATAATGTCAGAGCAGCTATTCCGTATACTGCATCAATCCGCGAAAGCCTTCCTATCTCCTTCCTGGTTAATTCTCTTTTCAGTAAGAGATGCTCCGAAACAAGAGTACCAACAATGATAAAAATACTGATGAAATGTATATAGCGCAGGAATATCTCTAAGGTCATACTACTTAATTAGTGGAATTTAGGTTTTGATATAAAAGATTCCAGTTCACTCAATTTGTTACATATTATTTAAAAATTACATCATACGCTGCATACCTGAGCAGGGAAAATATTTAGCCAGGACACCTGTTAATTTTATTAATATGAACATTTTTTAAAATCGAAGCAACCTTTCTTGCAGTAATCTGTATGAAGTATAATGCCGTTACACATGATATGAGTCACCATTCTATTCTTCTTATTGAAAATGACCCGGGTATGCAATTGCTACTCATGCGGTTTTTATTAGAAATAGGTTATAAGGATGATGACATAGTTATCTGTGAAGATTTAAGTCAGATAACATCCTTGCCTGATGATAACTTCAAAGTAATCATAACTAAACCGGCATTTTCAGATTCAACTTGTGAACAAACTTTAATTACAATTCAGAATAAATTTCCTTTTACACCGGTAGTTGTTGTTTCCGATACCTCCGACATTGAAACAGAAATGAAGGTATTGCAACAAGGAGCTTCTGACTTTTTGATAAAGGGCGAATTTGAGGCAAAGGGCCTCCAAAAGTCCATCTGGCGTGCCATAATTCGCAACCGGGAACCCGATGGGTTCATGAAGCTCTTTGATGAAAATCCTGTACCCATGTACATCTATGATCAAAGTACATACCGGTTCCTGGCTGTTAATAAAGCTGCATTACAGCAATACGGATATACGTTAGAAGAATTCCTTTCCCTTCATGCCGGCCAAATCAGGCCTGAAGGAGATATACAGGATTTTATAAAAGCAAACCGCGATGCCCCTGAAACAAACCATGATTTCGGCCAATGGCGGCACCTCAGAAAAAACGGTGAACTTTTCTATGTTCACATTTATGCCCATACTACCGAATTTAAAAATAAAAAGGCAATGCTTGTTTTTGCTGTGGATGTTGATAATAAGGTGAAAAGTGAACTGGCTCTCCGTGAAAAAGCGGAGGAGATAAATGTCATTTTAAACAGTATAACGGATGCATTTTTTGCAGTAAATCATAAATGGGAATTTACATTCGTAAATAAAGTATTTGAACAGTCACTGCAATCTACAAAAGAACAGATCATTGGTAAAAATCTGTGGGATATATTTCCTCAGGAAAAGACGTTGAAATTTTTTCATGAGTATAACCGCGCTGTAAACGATCAGGTAAGTGTTCATTTTGAAGAATATGAGCCGGTATATGATATTTGGCTATCCGTAAACGCTTATCCAACCAAAGACGGCCTTGCTGTATATTGCGTAGATATCACTGAGCAAAAGAACATACAGGAAAAGATATTCAATGATGAACAAAACCTCCGTGCAATAATTAACAATACGAAAGACATAATTTGGTCTATAGACAAGGATTATAATATTATTTCTGCTAACCAGGCATTTTGGGAACGGTTAGCGCTTATAAAAGGTAATAATGACCCAAAAATCCGGGATCACGATTTCACACCCGATCTTATTGAACAATGGCAGCAATATCTAATAAAAGCATTTGAAGGTGAAGCTTATAAAACGATCCGGAGGGATGAGGTAGGTTCAAAAGAGGTTTTTGAAGAGATTAGTTTCAATCCCATTTTTGATATAAACAATGACGTTATAGGTATCAGTTGTTTTTCAAGAGATGTAACCGAACAGCTTAATTATATCAAAAAGATAGAACATCAAAATGAACAGCTAACGCAAATAGCGTGGATACAGTCTCATGAAGTACGCCATCCTGTGGCAAGCATATTAGGACTTATCAAATTATTCAACAGGGACGATAAAAACGATGCTGATAATGTTGAAATTCTGGATAAAATTGAAGAAGCTGCGATGGAACTGGATAAAGTAATACGAAAGATAACAAAACATACTAAGGTGACCAGCCTTTAAAGTATTTAAATCTCTGAAACCGCCTCTGCTAATTTAGCTTATCCGCCAGCTGATCATCAGTAACTTTCAGCAATTGACAATCTACAGAAGCTGGCGGCTTTCCGGACGAAGACAGGCAACCATCAACGCTTTGATTAAGCAGGTTCTTTAGATTATTTAATTCCTGAATTTTAGCATTTATTAATTTGATCTTTTCGTGCGCCTTTTCAGCAACCTGATCACATGAGGCCTGGTTGTTTTCAACCAAATCCAGCAAATCTGATATCTCCTTTAAAGTAAACCCAAATCCCTTTATTAATCTGATGGTCATTAAGCGCTTCAGAATATCATGTGAATATTCTTTGTAATTATTGAAACGCCTGTCATTTCTGCCAACAGATATTAAACCCTGCTTTTCATAATATCGAATAGTATCTCTTGAGAAGCCTGTTTTTTTAGATAATTCACTAATAAGCATACCACGGAAATTATTTAAAAATATTACTTGACAGTGGACTATACTCCACTGTTTAAATTTGCATTAAATAGCTGAATAAAGAAAAATGCATCTTCAGAATTTACAAACAAACCAGAATTTACTGTATGCGTGTAAGTCATCCCATTACTTGTTCAGATAGAACCGGTTAACATTTTTAAATATATGAATATGGAAAATAGCAATAATGCTTTTAGCTGTACGCTAACGACCCCTGAACTGCAGAAAAGAAAAGCCACGATCATTCAGAATTTGAAATCAATTTTGATTGGTAAAGAAGAGCTGAATAATGGTTATGATTATATATTTAATGGCACCGATGATGTGATCGATTTATTAACCGACTTTGTAAAAACAGAGCGCCAATGTTGCAGCTTCTTTAATTTCAGCATTGAAGTTCTTAATACCGGATTGGTACATTTAAAAATTACTGGAGAACCCGGGGCGAAAGAATTCCTGGTAACTGAACTTGAAATGTAAATCAGAAAGCTATCAATGAATATTTTAAAGTCTTTACTGACCTTCATTTTAGCAGGTTTATGCGAAATAGGTGGCGGATATCTCATTTGGCTCTGGCTAAAAGAGAATAAGCCGGTCGGATATGGCATCTTTGGTGGAGCTATCCTTGTTTTATATGGTGTAATCGCTACATGGCAGCTTTCCAATTTTGGAAGGGTCTATGCTGCTTACGGAGGTATTTTTATAGTGCTTGCATTAGTTTGGGCATGGAAAGTCACTGGACTAAAACCGGATAAATATGACATAGCCGGAGCGCTCATGGCATTGGCCGGGGCATTTGTGATTATGTATATGCCTAGAAATGCCTATGTGCTCAAATTCAATCATCCAGCATAGCCGAAAACATGACAAGGCGCCAATTCATTATAAAAAAAATTCGATAGGTTATATAGAAACTGTTCGAATCCTGTAAAAGCTCAGGATCATTAAATAAGCCCTGAAACGCCTTTGATACTTCAGCGTTTCAGGGTTATATGCTTTATTTGGTAATATCATCAACATAAATAGACCAGGTGGCAGAAGTATTAGGTTGCTCAAACACAATTCCATCCAAAGTAACCTGAGCGCCATCTATTGCTCCATTACCACCTCCAATAACTCCGCATGTTCCGGCCCCCGGCGCGGCAGTACCACCAAAATTGGCCAGATTCCAGGTATACGTATGCCAGGCCCCGTCATTTATAATAGGCAATGCCTGAGATTGCTCATTACCATCAACATCATCCAGCCATATTCTTACTGTTGCTCCGGGTTGTGCTGTTGAAGTAAACAGCTTAATGGACAAAGTACCGTTTTTTGAGATCGGAACATTATTAACCGGCAGACCGCTACCTGATAAGAGTCTAACTTTCCACGGAGTAAGAACAGAGGTGTTATCAATCATATTCACTTTTAAATGCTTTCCGCCAGTAGTTGCATTTGTATAATAAGTTGCTGATGAAGATGTAGAAATTCCCACTGTACTGCAATTATAAGTTGGTTCACGGTTAAAATGACTTGTACCCACCTCAAAATTGTCGATAATATAATAACCGAACAGGTCACGGATAAATTGACTGTTTGCATCCGTTTCGTATACCCCCAGATGTGGTGAATACGTTTTAATACTCACTGAATTGTTATCGACAGAAAATTTCATTAATCGCATATAGCCATTTCCACCGTTTGTACGACCCTGGTAATCTGACAAAAACGTCCTGATGGTATTACCATTGTAGGTGTCTTGCCTGAAGGATTCGCCGGTAACATGTCCGCAAAGCATCATAAATACATTGGGTCTGCTCTTTATGCGGTTATAAAGAACTTCGCCCTGTTTATAGGTAGAGCCTGTAGAATGCCATGCACCTGTACTACCTGTCATCATATGACTTACAATAATGGCTTTTCTGTTAGAATAAGTACCCAGAAGATTGTAAACCCAGTTATTCATATTGGTACCGTCATCTCCATGACTGTCATACTCCGTATAAATGACAATAAAATCCTTCCCTCCTGCACTAAATAGGTCATAATGACTGTCATTATTATTACTACCGGAGCCGGCATAATTGCCCCCGTAATAGGCCTTTGATGCAAAATGGTTACGGCCGAAATACTGGTTATACTTTGCCGTAGAACAGGTAAGCGGATGACCAGTATTAGGCGATTGATCATGATTACCCACACACGTACCATACGGAATTCCATCGGGAAATCCAGTTATCGGCGTTTCAAGTTTATAATATCCATAGGTAGATGCATTAGTCCATTCAGATGTGTAAGTATCTCCATGATCCGTAATATCTCCAAGACTAACTACATATACAATATTTTCAGCATCACGGTTAGCCTTAATCCAGTCGATTTGAGATGTAAACATGGCTGGAGTCCCGCCGTTTTGAGACGATGTGTAATACTGGGTATCAGGTATTACTGCAATTGTAAAATCTTCAGCGCTTGTTGACGCTGATTTCTGTTTGGGCGACCCTGTAGCAACCGTATCAACTCCTTCTTTACCCGCTTCCTTGCATTCTGTAAAACATAAAGCAGTTAGAATAAGCAAGGCTGATTTGCTCATAAAAACAGATTTTAAACCTGCAGACTTTTTCTCATTGACTTCAATGTGTCTTTCCAATTTGTAATCTTTCATTTTAATTTGGTTTTTAATGGTTATTGTTTGGTTTTTTAATTAATTGATTATCAATAAGTAATATACTATTAAATTTACGGTTACGTACACGGTATTTGTGTAAGTGACAAGGAATTGCTACTGCGCTTTTAAACTGTTTGGTGATTTAATGTATAACCGGCCTCTGAACTTCGTTTATTATCCAGAAAAATAAGAACTCCTTTTATAGGGTAACTGAAGATGGTATAATGGTCTATTGCATGAAACAAAGCCTGCCACCCCCCGCTTGTAATCAGCATGGTTATATGAAGTTAACTGTTAAACATGTGATATACAAGCGTTAAATGAAATATACCGTAAAAAAGGGAGTCGAAATACTATACACTTTCATAATATCCATCTTA
>DASWTL010000003.1:0-6772 GCA_036402155.1 Sphingobacteriaceae bacterium
TACTTCCCTTTTCTGAAAGGATTCTCCGGCTGTTTGCACATATACATACAATATTCCCTGCTCCTCGATCAGAGCGGATTCGGGTATTGCCAAAGCATTATAGATAGGCGTTGTTTGCAGGTACACCTGGGCATACGATCCGGGTATTATTCCAGACCGGCTGTCGATCTCGAAATGTATGGGGATGTAAGGTGTATTATTACCCGTTGTTTTCGCAACCGACAGGAGTCGCCCGTTAAGTTCCTGGGTACTGTAGGTTTGCTTATTCTGTATAATTGTGAAATTAGCCTGCCGGATTAAACTCATCCTGTCTGCGTCTTTCAAGGAAACATCCGCTCTCAGAACCAATCTCTTATTTTTTGTTATAGTCGCCAATGGCTGACCTGCAGTAACATACTGTCCTTCAGTTACTAGTAATTCTTTAATAAATCCGCCTGATGGGGCAACCGCACTTTTACCTCCAGCTCCATAACTTCTTGAAAGGTTGGTAAGTGCAATCTGACTTTGCTGATACCGGAGCCTTGCCTGCTGAAATTCAGCCTGGGTGATGAGTTTATCTTTGATCAACTCGGAAGCACGATCAAACTCAACCTTCGCGGCATTTTGTTCAGCCCTTGCCGTCCGAATTGCAGCATCAATGTTATCGACCGCAATATCACCTCCAGTTACTGAAAACAATGCCTGGCCGGAGCGTACAGGTAAACCTGCAAGAATATTAGCCCCCCTGAACTTAACTATTCCAGCTGCCTTTGCAACCACCACAGCTTCGTCACCCGGAGCTGACTGTACCTGGCCGGTGGTTTTGATCACATCGTAAATCGTTTGTCTAACTACCGGCATGTTGGAAAACTCTACTTTCCATGCCTGTTCTTTTAAGTAAGAAATATCTGTCGCAGCTTCTTCCTTTGGCTGAGCAGCAATTGCAGTTTTTTCATCCGGGTAGATGGCGATGCTGTCAATCACTACCTGATCAGTAAAGTCTTTGGTTTTGATATCAAAGATCAGCTTACCCATGCCTGCTTGTGTCGGCTGTAAGGCCAGTCGATATATTCCCGGTGAAGCAGGAGCATCTGCGGCGTGCTTAATCCCTTTGTTGCCGGTTATGAGACTTACTGTAACTGTTCCTTCCGTATAAGGTGTGAATGTATCACCGAGGTGAGTAAGATGGGCTGCAAACTTTGAAACCTGACCCACTATCAGCGGCTTAAACTCAACAAAGAGTTCTGACTTATCAGTATATAAGGTATAAGATAGTGCCTGTACTTCCTCACCGGGGTGACTACCATCGGCAGCATGTGCATGATCTTCATCTGTTGAAGTTCTTGTGCACGATACGACACCTGTAAGAAGCATAC
Organism: Sphingobacteriaceae bacterium; assembly: GCA_036402155.1. Classification (GTDB taxonomy): domain Bacteria; phylum Bacteroidota; class Bacteroidia; order Sphingobacteriales; family Sphingobacteriaceae; genus DASWTL01. Next base: position 1,356 of record DASWTL010000003.1, read on the forward strand.
AGGCAACTATAATATGTTTCATCTCTAAATGATTTAGTGAGTGTGTTTCTCCCCATTACTGTGTGAATGTTCACCAGCAGTATCGGCTTGCGCCGAATCTACTTTAAACTCTTCCTGCTTAACAGACGTAGTATCTGGAGCATGGTCGTCATGTGTAGAACCGTCGTCATGGGTATGGGAATCCTTTTTTACCTGATTGTTGCAGGCAGCAATAGTTAATGAAGCAGTAAAAAGGGCTAAAATTAAAAATGTCTTTTTCATTGTTTATCAGTTTATTTTCGCGGCAATGAACTTGCTTAAGCAGGTTTCATTGCAATAGTATCAATGTGTAATTGTTATGCATACAAGATTGATCACCCATGTGAAAAATGGATGAAACAACCCATAAATGAAGTTCTGGTAAATACTAAGCGAAAGAAGGAGGTCCCCGAAAACCAATGCCATGAAGATATGGGGCGGGAGGAATGATATGATCCTTGAGTTTGAGACTTAATTCCGGGGTAATGTTATGGTACAGAGATGTTTTCTGACCCATATATAAGAAAGGTTCTAGCGGCGTAACCTTGGACTGTGTTATTTGATATTTAGACTCCGAAGGTTTTATGAGAACATTCCCAAATTCAGCGCTATGATCAGTTTTACTCAATGGTAATGAGTGATCACTCTCGCTGTTATGATCGTGATCATGGTGATGATGCGTGTGAGAATGGGTCTTAGACAGCTTTTCAATATGGTGATGAGGCATTATATTATGCACTTGCAGCATTACAAATGCCGACAGCAATACTGATAATATGCAAGTTCTTTTAAACACCTGCCGTAAAAATAACAATTAAATGAAATATGATAAACTAATAATTCACTCTTACAGTTACGTCTGTTATAATTAAAAAGAGTACAGATAATTAATAATTAATTTTTTATCTGCAGACCTTTATTATATTTACTCATTAGTTTCATGAAAGCATTCTTAATTATCCTGAAAATAATTTTAGCAATCAGTTTAATCACGATAGGAGTTAACCATCTTAACGAACCCTCAAATTTGTTCGTAACAATAGGACTCTTGGAGATTGCACTGGCTTTTATTTTGATTTACAGCCCTTTAAAATTACTTATCAAAAATTTATAATATGAGTTTTCAGACTGAAGAAGGTACTTCTCTTCGTAATAAATTAATTAAATTAGTTATTGTAATAGTTTCCGCCGTCATAATCTGGATTATTCAACCCTTTACCTATGAAAATATTGATGCGGGTAATGTTGGTATAAAGATCAATTTATATGGCTCAGACCGTGGAGTGGATAACATCACCATAGTAACCGGAAGGGTTTGGTATAATACATGGACCACAAAGATCATAGAGTTTCCAACATTTACTCAATCTGTCGATTATGAGCCGTTTGTTGTTACAACAAGAGATGCCGCAGAGTTTCAGGTAGACCCGAAGTTAAATTATCATATTAATCCAGCAATGGTACCTCAAATTTATCGTCAGTACAGAAAAACCCTGGCTGAAATTGAGCAGCAGTTTATGCGTAATACCATTTATGATGCATACAGAATTGTGGCAAATTCTTTTACATCCGATTCAGTGATGTCCAACCGTGAAAAATTTGAAGACAGGATACAAATCCTGCTCACTAAAAATCTTGGAAAGGATGGATTTATCTATGATCAGCTTACATCAGCAATAAGTCCGCCTGCTTCTTTAAGGCAAATGATCGATGAAAAGAATGCATCCATACAGGCCAGGCTTAAAGCTGAAAATGAGGCTAAGCAAGCCATTGCAGAGGCTACAGTAAGTAAAGCAAAGGCCGAAGGCGAAGCAGCCGCATTATTAGTCAGGGCAAGAGCTGAAGCTGAAGCCAATCGTCTGAGGCAGCAATCTCTTACCCCATTGCTGGTGCAGCAGCAGGTGATAACTAAATGGGATGGTAAATTGCCGCAGTATGGCACTGTTCCGCAATTTTTTAAGAATATAACTCAATAAAATAATACTGACTTGAGGGACAACTACGCCTTTAGTGTGTTTGGTAACTATCCCTGTTCCCTTTTATTTGTTAAGTATCTCCGGACCGGCGTATCATAAAAAACCATAACTAAATATGCTACAACCAGTAACAGGAGCGTTCCGGTTATTATGATCATTGATAATTGTGCAGTTCCCGGTTTGTTTGTCGTGAAATAGTTTCCAAACATCCATATCACTGCATAATGGGTCATGTAAAGCGGATAAGAGATATTACCTGAAAACACACAAAGACTTTTTAAGGCCGGAGAAAGCACAGTTCCGGCACCCAGTGAAATAAGCAATGGAAAATAGAACAATACTACAACCAACTCGGTCAGCCAGTTCCATTCAGACCATGGCATAATAAATGCTAACAGTAACAGTAAAGTCAGGCCGATAAAACCCAGTTTGTTCGTGATAATCCAGTTAGATCTGTAAATTAACATGCCTGCCAGAAAGGAGTAAGAGATACGGGCACCGCCATCCCAAAAGTTTTCACCAGCCCATCCGCCCAACAGGTTTCCCGCACGGTAGCTTACAAAGCAAAGTACCACTCCAGCAATCATGGTCAATATTACCAAATAGCGACGTGCCAGTCTATAAAGTATAAAGGCATATACAATATTGGCCACATATTCCCAAAATAGCGACCATGCAGGCGCATTGAACCCGAACAAGTTAAAAGAGCGATCTTCCATTATCGGATATGGAATAAGGAAAACGGAGCAGAGAAAGATCAGAATAGTTTTGCCCGCATTATATAACTCCGGCTGTCCGCCAAAAGGATCAAATAGAAAAGCTATTAAACCTAAAACTGAACCCAAAATCACCATAGGGTGGAGTCTTATCAGCCTTATTTTAAAAAACTCTAAAACACCCATTTTTTCAATGCGGTTGTCGTATGCGTATGCAATTACAAATCCGGACAGACAGAAAAAGAAGTCGACAGCTAAAAAGCCATGACCAATAAAATTTTTGCTGAAGTCGGTATACACCCATTCCATAAAATGGAAAACAACAATGGCCAGTGCTGCGATCCCTCTCAAACCGTCAAGAATGATAAAATGCTGTTTCGTTTTTAGGATGTCGTGGCTAAGTTGATTCATAATTATGCTTATAGGTTGAATGTGTTATGAACAGGAAAGATAAAATATTATGCAGAATCTTCCTCATGATTTAAAAAGTTAGAACAGGCGTTTCGTCGCTTGTTGTTAGCTATTCCTACCACTTGTAACAGCGATTGTATTGGGGGGCAGATCTTTAGCAGGGTTGAACCCATTTTAATGGTTAAGAACTATTGGATCAAATCATAAGGCCTTTGATTTTTATACCGGCCAAAAAATCCATGTGTATGCGACAATTTTCCATTTTTCATAAGGAGAAGTGATTGCAATTTTGAGCTGTCAATATTGATATAACCTCAAACGAAAAAAAAGAAAATGAAAACCTTTAAAATCTTCATACTTCTTGTGGTATTTTTTAGCACCGGAATGGTATATGGAAAGGATAATCCTACAAACCCCACTGAATTTAAGACTATTAAAATAAAAGGCATCGAGATATTTTACAGGGAAGCCGGTCGTAAAACTGCTCCAACTTTAATCCTGCTGCACGGCTATCCTACATCCTCCCATATGTATCGTAATCTGATCAGGGAACTTTCTGATGATTATCATCTTATTGCCCCTGATTATCCGGGTTATGGAAAGAGTGAGCAGCCTGCTTTATCTGCTTTTGACTATACATTTGATAATATTGCTGCAATTACTGAAGAGCTGATCAATAAACTTAATATTGGAAAGTTCAGCCTGTACCTCATGGATTATGGAGCTCCCATAGGATTTAGAATTGCTGAACGGAATCCAAAAAGAATTGAATCTTTGATTATTCAGAATGGCAATGCATATGAAGAAGGATTGGAAGAATTCTGGGCTCCGTTTAGAAAATACTGGAAAACTAAGTCGCCAGATGAAAGAAAAATCCTTGAGTCATTTCATTCGTTAGACGGGCTTAAATGGCAGTATACTCATGGCGTGAAAAATGGCAGCGCAATAAATCCGGATAATTGGGAGATAGACCTTCGGCATTTGACGCGGAAGGAAAACAATGATATCCAGCTTGCCATGTTTTATGATTACCAGAACAACATTAAGCTTTATCCAAAATGGCAGGCATACTTAAGAAAACACCAGCCGCCAACATTAATTGTATGGGGAAAGAACGATAAGATTTTCCCTGCATCAGGGGCAGAGGCCTATAAGAAAGATTTAAAAGCCATTGACTTCCATTTGTATGATGCCGGCCACTTTGCATTAGAAAGTAATGAAGCAGAGATTGCAGCAACAATTCGGAATTTTTTAAAGAAAAATCTCAATAATAACTAAAGGATGATCAGAGGGTCTTTTCCCTCTGATTTATATTTTAAAATTTAAAAATGAGAATACACACCATCATATTACTCTTAATGATTCAGACAGGTTTTGCTCAAACATCAAAATCTTTAAAATGGATTGGCGGACCCACTTTTTTGTTACAATTAGGAAGTTTTAAAATATTATCAGACCCGATGCTGGGTAACAAGACTGATTCTGCTTTTATAATTAATAAACATCCCACAACCGGAGAAACAAATTCATCCATAAAACGATTAGTGGATCCTGCTTCAATGGATTTGAACGGAATTGATCTGCTTTTAATAAGCCATACGCATCCTGATCATGTAGATGTTAAGGCAAAAACCATTTTAAGTAAAGATATTTCGGTAATTACAACCCGGTCGGGTGTGGCTGATTTTCAAAAATCGCATTTTTCGAATGTTAAAGCATTGCAGTGGAATGATTCAACCAGGATAATCAGGGATGGGGAAGAGTTGTTAATAATCGCAGTAAAGGCTCTGCATGCGGGTGAAGAGCCTTTGCGTTCGGCATTAGGTGAAGTAAATGGATATGTATTGGAATATAGCAATGGTAGTATGGTATACAGAACATATTGGACTGGCGACACCGTTTGGTTTAATGAAATAAACGATTTAAGCCGTTTAGGCCAGATTAACCTGTTTATTCCTCATATGGGCGGAGTTGGGGCAAAAGGGCCTTTTGGTTTGCGTAGTTTGGATACGCACGAATGCTTGAAGATCATGAATGCCCTGTCGCCGGAGCTAACCATTCCTGTTCACCATACCACTTTCTCTCATTATGATGTACCTGTAAAAGATTTGCAAAAAGCTTTCAAAACTGGAGGGTCTGGAAAACTGATCGTTCCCAAAGCAGGTAAAACAATATCACTGGATTAATTAATTTTATACCATGGAAAAACAAAGAATTCCTGTACCGCCGTTTACATTTGAAACGGCTGTTCAAAAAATACAGTTGGCGGAAGATGCATGGAATACCAAAAATCCTG
>DASWTL010000004.1:0-8588 GCA_036402155.1 Sphingobacteriaceae bacterium
TATCCTGCAGGTTTGTGGTATCATCTATAGTTAATGAAACAGCTACCTCTGAGGTTGTGATCATATCAATTGGCGTTTTATAACGCTCAAATACCTCAAACACCCTTCGTAAAAAGCCATAAGCAAGCAGCATCCTGCTCGACTGAATTTTAATGGCAGTTATACCATCTTTAGCAGCAATCGATTTAATTTTTCCTTTTTCGCTTTCGCTGGAGATCAAAGTACCCGGAGCAGATGGCTCCATGGTGTTAAGTAACCTTACTGGGATCTTATACTTCTGCGCCGGGAAAACACTTTGTGGATGAAGGATTTTTGCTCCGAAATAAGCAAGCTCTGCGGCTTCATCAAAAGATAAACGCGCGATAGGCTTAGTCCCTTTAACTACCCTGGGATCATTATTATGCATCCCATCAATATCCGTCCAGATCTGAACTTCTTCAGCATTGATAGCAGCGCCAATTAAGGATGCCGTATAATCACTTCCGCCACGACGGAGATTATCTATTTCGCCAAATGAATTCCGGCAGATATATCCTTGCGTTATAAATAGCTTAGTATCCGGGTGTGCATCAATCAGTGGCTTAATATGCTCGGTAATAAATTCAACTACAGGTTCATTATCCTCATCTATCTTCATAAAATCAAGAGCCGGAAGTAAAACCGAACGCACACCAATCTCGCTAAGATAAAAATGATACAATGTGGTAGATAACAGTTCCCCCTGTGCCAGAATCACTTTCTCCTCTGTTGGAGTGAATAATTCAGATGCAAAAGATGATATCAGATTAAAGTGATACGTTATCAGATTTTTACCATTATTATAACCTTCATCAGTTGAAAATAATTCCCTGATAAACACTTCATACTTATCATTCAATACCTGAATAAGCTCCGCTGCCTTCTTCTTATCATTATTTAAATAAGCCTGAGATATTTCTACTAATGAATTTGTTGTACCTGACACGGCAGAAAGTACAACAATCTGGCTCTCTTCGGGCTTGATGATGTCTAATAATTTTTTCATCCGCTCAGGACTGCCTACCGATGTTCCTCCGAACTTTAAAACTTTCATTTGATTTCTTTGTATGTTAACCAATATTAATTACATAAGTATATCTTATGTCAGTACATATTCAGCCGGGCTGTTTATGCAAAAGACAGCTGGAAACCCTGAAAATGCACTATTTTCAGAGCCTCATTAAATGCTCACATTACAAACGTGATTTTATTTTGCAGATAATGATTTCTATACTTGCAACGGGCGCTAAAATTAGGTAAAAGCGCTGAAAAATATCATAAAAGAGAAAAAAAGACAACAGAAATATATTACCATAATTAACTACAGTAAATTATATGCAAGATCTCGAAATTTCAATCTCCGACAAGGTAAATGAATGGCTTACCGGCAACTATGACGAAGAAACAAAAGCCGAAATACAAAAGCTTGTTCAAAGTAAATCACATACCGAACTTACAGATTCCTTTTACCGGAATCTTGAATTTGGCACAGGTGGTTTAAGGGGAATTATGGGAGCGGGTTCTAACAGAATAAACAAATACACTATAGGAGCTGCAACCCAGGGTTTAAGTAACTATTTAAAAAAAACGTATCCAGGCGAAAAGATCAGTGTTGCAGTAGCGCATGACAGCAGGATAAACTCCGACCTTTTTGCAAGAATAACTGCTGAAGTGTTTTCTGCAAATGATATTGAGGTTTATTTTTTCATGGAACTACGTCCTACCCCATTGCTTTCTTTCGCGATCCGGCAACTCGGATGCCGCAGTGGTGTCATGCTGACTGCATCACATAACCCTAAAGAATATAATGGCTACAAAGCGTACGGACCAGATGGTGGCCAGTATACTTCACCGGCCGATAAACAGGTAATGACTGAAGTTGCTGCTATTCAAAGTGTTGACGATATAAAATTCTCTAAAAAAGAGGAAAACATTAAATATATCGGTGAAGAAATGGATAATCTTTATCTGGATAAGATCGCGGAGCTTTCTGTATCACCTGATGCTATTCAACGCCAGAAGGATCTAAAAATAGTATACACTCCTATTCACGGAACCGGGATAACCCTGGTTCCCGATGCGCTAAAGCAGTTTGGCTTCACTAATGTGACGCTGGTGGAGGAGCAGGTAAAACCTGATGGTAATTTTCCAACGGTGGTTTATCCTAACCCTGAAGAAAAAGAGGCGTTGACCCTTGCAATGAAGAAAGCACAGCAAATAGATGCAGATCTGGTTCTTGCCACCGATCCTGACGCGGACCGAGTGGGAATAGCAGTAAAAAATACGGACGGGGAATTTGTGCTTTTAAATGGCAACCAAACCGGAAGCTTACTGGTTTATTATCTTCTTAATTCCTGGGAAGAGAAAGGAAAGCTTACCGGCAATGAATATATCGTATCTACCATTGTAACCACGAACCTGATCACAGAAATCGCTAAGAGAAAAGGCGTTACCTGTTATCAGACCTTAACCGGCTTTAAATGGATAGGGCAATTAATGACACAATATGCCGGGCAAAAAACTTTTATAGGGGGCGGTGAAGAAAGTTACGGATATCTGATTGGTGATTTGGTACGCGACAAAGATGCAGTGATCTCAGCGGCATTTATTGCAGAGATGACAGCATATTATAAAGATAAAGGCAGCAGCTTGTTCGAATCCATGATCGAAATGTACAAGGAATATGGTTTCTATAAAGAAAAACTGGTTTCTATAACAAAAAAAGGAAAAACCGGAGCTGAAGAAATAATTGCAATGATGGAACGCTTCAGAAATAATCCACCAGCAACGCTTGGCGGAGCTAAGGTGGTGACTTTAAAGGATTATGAAAGACGTAAGGAAACTGACCTTGTTTCAGGTCGTGTTTCTGATCTTGAGTTACCTAAATCTGATGTTCTTCAATTTATAACGGAAGATGGAAGTATTATTTCAGCAAGACCATCCGGGACAGAGCCAAAAATTAAATTCTATTGCAGTGTAAAAACTTCATTAGCTGATAGCGGGCAGTTTAAACAAACTGAAAAACTTTTGGAAGAAAAGATAGATGCTATAATGAGAGATCTGCAGGTTTGACCATGCATAATAAAATTTTAAGTTAACGGTCTTTGTGAATTAGTATAATCAGAAAATCTTATTCTAAATGGTGACAATGAATAAAGTGAAGCCTAAAAAATCGGAGGTTATTGATGGTCTTACAGTCAAATATCACGCTAATGGAAAAACGATCTGGTCTAAAGGGAAAATCATTAACGGCAAAGCAGACGGATATTGGGAATGGTATCGAATTGATGGTACAATAAAGCGTTCCGGGTATTTTCAAAATGGAGAACCTACTGGTGAATGGACAACTTATGATGACACCGGAAAAGTCTTTAAGGTAACGAAGAAATGAGTAGGGCAACGCTTAATACAGAGGTAACAAAATTCTTAGATGAACAAAACCATCCGTTCAGAAAAGAAATTGAACAGCTGCGACAGTGTATTTTAAATACCGCAAATGAGTTGACAGAAAATATAAAATGGAACGGACCCAATTATAGCATCGACAACAAAGACCGGATTACGATGAAAATTCAGCCGCCAAAAAAAATTCAACTGGTTTTTCACCGTGGTGCAAAAGTTCAGGAACAGCCTAAAGAAAGATTAATAAAAGAAGAATTTAAAATGCTGGATTGGAAAGGAAACGACAGAGCAATTGCCACTTTTAATAATATGCAAGATATTCATAAGGGGGAGGCCGACTTGAAAATAATTATAACAGAATGGATAAAAGCAACAAAATATTTAGAGTAAACTTAAACTCCTGCTAACCGTTATCTTTAAACACTATGCCAATAGATGAACTTCTGTTCGTACGTGTTAAAAATGTTAAATTCAGCACCATAAAGTATGTTGACAGAAATAAGCCCAAAGCTGCCAATGAGAACCAAGGCGGTAACAAAAGACTATTACGTGAACAAACTGGGGTTTCAAGTTTTTGGCAGCATGAACTTTGAAGGGTACCTAATGGTTCAAAAGGACAATATTCAAATTCACTTTTTTGAATTCAAGGAACTCGACCCCCAAACAAACTATGGACAAGTTTATATCAGAACAAACGACATTGATAAACTCTACCAATCTTTTTTACAAAAAGAAATCGTTATTCACCCGGATGGACATTTAGAAACAAAACCATGGGGGCAAAAAGAATTTGCATTACTAGACCCAGACAATAACTTATTAACTTTTGGACAAAGCATAGTTTAAATTTGAAAGAGAGTGATGGAATGGCGGCACTACAAAACCTCAACCCGGAAAAAGTAAAATTCAGATTTGATAATGTGCGAATTTGCTATACAGAAAATTCACTTTCAATTATAACTTTTAAATCAAATTACTATGGGAAACCAATCCGCAACTGATTTGGTAAAAGAAGCCAAACAGCAAATTGAAAACCTGTCACCTGAGCAGGTGCAGGATGAATTGTCTAAAGGCAATGCAACGTTAATTGATATCCGCGAAAGCGAAGAACTTAAACAGAATGGAAAAATTGCCGGGTCTGTTCATGCTCCCCGTGGAATGTTAGAATTTTATGCAGATTCATCATTACCCTATCACAAACCGGAGTTCGATAAGAATAAACGGCTAATTTTACACTGTGCTTCAGGGGGACGATCGGCTCTGGCCACTGCCACATTGAAAAAAATGGGATATGAGAATATCGCCCATATGGATGGAGGTATCAATGCGTGGAAAGAGTCGGGCAAGCCTGTTATTGAGTAAGTTGAAAGGCGCTTTCTTCTGAGTGGTCTGTATCCATACAGACCACCATTTCGATAAAACGCTAAAAAAAAGTCCTGAAGCAATTTTACCCGCTACTCTTTAACGAGGCCATGTCAATAACAAACCGGTAATGTACATCACCGGATAAGGTCCGCTCATATGCTTCGTTGATCTGATCAATTGGGATAACTTCCACATCAGAAGTGATATTATGCTCTGAACAGAAATCAAGCATTTCCTGGGTTTCTTTAATTCCACCAACCAATGACCCAGCCAGACTTCTACGGCCAAATATCAACTGTACAGCCTGAACATCAGATGGTTTAGGCGGAGCACCCAACAGAATCATGACACCATTAGTTTTTAATAACGCCAGGTACTGATTATAATCATGTTGTGCTGATACGGTATTAATTATATAGTTAAAACTGCCCGTAAGTGCATTCATGGTTTCCGCATTTGTTGATAATGCAAAATGATGGGCTCCTAAACGGGCCGCATCATGTTCCTTTTCGGGTGAGGTACTGAGCATAGTAACATCTGCACCCATTGCGGCAGCCAGCTTTACAGCCATGTGCCCCAGCCCGCCAAGACCAACAACAGCAACCTTATCACCGGCTTTTATACCCCAGTATTTTAATGGCGAATAGGTGGTAATCCCAGCACATAATAAGGGAGCCACATTCTGCAAAGGCAGATTGTCAGGGATATTCAGAACAAAATGATCAGTAACCACAATATGTGTCGAATAGCCACCATACGTGATCGTTCTTTTATCCTGTTCAAAGGAATTATATGTTTGGGAATGTCCGTTTTCACAGTATTGCTCCAGGTCGCTCTTACATGAATCGCATTGACGACAGGAGTCGACAAAACAACCTACACCAACAACATCGCCAGTTTTAAACCGGGTCACCGAAGAGCCAACACGGGTAACTTTCCCAACGATTTCATGTCCTGGAACTACCGGATACATTGTACCAGCCCATTCATTCCTGGCGGTATGAATATCGGAATGGCATACCCCACAGAATAAGATTTCTATTTCTACATCTTTTTCGCCCGGTTCACGACGCTCTACTTGATACGGCGTAAGGGGCTGGTCTGCCTGCCTTGCCGCATATGCTTTTACAGTTGTCATACTTACAAATCTTATAAGCTTTGAACACTGCATTACAAGAATAGTTGTAATTATTTGGAAACTGTATCCAGTTGAATATTCGCTACTTTCATCCTATACTATTCACATTTGTTAGCTACTTAAGAACAGCGCAGGTTCAATCTTTTTGCGGGTTATAAAAAGAAAGGCCTCCAAACGGGGAGGATGGAGACCTTTACACTAACCAATTATAATAAACCGATACAAAGATAAATTTTTTTTACGATTAACCATACTATTCGAAGAAAAAATTAAATTATTTTAAATATTTAACCAACATATTCAGATTTTAACAAAATTATTGATATGTATTTTAATTATTTTATTAATATAATATAAAAATAGATATATTATTTAATTTCTTAATAAGATTTTCAATTAATTTGGTCATATTATCACAATATAATGATATTGACCCGTCAAATCTGTGATATATATCACAAAAAATGAATTATAGCGATATTATTTTGATAACTCCATCACAAAATAAGTCAAAATAATATTTTTTGAGAATTAGCCAAGATATATTATAAAAACCTGAACTGTCACAATGGGATTTTTAAAGCAGAATATATCTCTCCATTGCATTCCAGTAGCTTATATTTGCATTTTATCAAATCCATGAGAATATTCTTATTACTTCCCTTAATTATTACACTTTTTTCATGCAACACTGAAGAGAAGAAATTACCTATTCTGGGTGAACGGGCTCCTGTAGAGCGGATCAAAAATGGAAAAACTGTAATAGATACGGTATACCAAACCATACCCGAGTTCAGCTTTCTGAATCAGGACAGTTCCATAATCACCGGTAAGGATTTTGATGGCAAAATTTATGTGGCTGACTTCTTCTTTACTTCATGTACCAGTATATGCCCCATAATGCATCGTAATATGTTAACCGTTTATAAGGAGTTTAGCGGTAACAACGAGGTAAAAATTCTTTCTCATAGTATTGACAGCAAATACGATACTCCTTCAAGATTGAAGAAATATGCATCAAAGCTGGGTATTTCAGGCAATCAATGGGAATTTGTCCGCGGTTCACGTGACTCCATATACACCATTGCGGAAAAAAGCTACCTGACTTCTGTAGGTGAAGATAACAATGCACCGGGCGGGTTTATTCATCAGGGATGGTTCATTCTTGTGGATAAAGACAAAAGATTACGTGGCGCTTACGACGGAACAAATGAAGAACAAGTTAAACAGCTTATCGCGGATATGCATACCCTGTTAAAAGAATATGCGAAATAGAATTATTTCTATTGTATGCTGCTGTTTTATGGCTGCTGTTTGTATCTCATCCTGCCAAAGCGAAAGCGAAATAAACTATGCCAGGTATTTTGTTAACGGCAAAGGAATTTACGAGAAACATTGTCAGAATTGCCATGCGGCAAATGGCTCCGGACTTGAAATGCTGATTCCCCCTCTAACAGATACACTGTATTTAAAAGAGAATAAAAGTCGCTTAAGCTGCATTATAAAATATGGTCAGTCTGGCAAAATCACTGTTAACGGCAAAATATATGAAGGGCGCATGCCTGGTGAAAATCACCTTGCCGATATTGAAATAGCAGCCGTGATCACCTATATCACCAATTCATTTGGCAATAAGCAAGGATTATATGATGTAAATGATGTATCAAAAGACTTGCAGGAGTGTAAATGAGCAACGCCCTGCAAGTTATAATCATTTGAATTTATTTTTTAACGCCAGAAGCTTACTTTGTATGTCCTCTTCCCTATCTTTTTCTGGCTTAACAGATTTATGCGTCGGTTTTGGAATGATCTTTTTTACCGGTTTTTGTTGATCGGTCTTCATGGATAAGGATATCCGTTTACGGTCTGCGTCTACTTCAGTGACTGTTACTTCAACTTTCTGGTGCACTTTAACGATCTCATTGGGGTCTTTCACATAGCGGTTAGATAACTGGCTAAGATGAACAAGGCCATCCTGGTGAACTCCAATATCTACAAACGCACCGAAATTGGTGATGTTGGTTATAATACCAGGAAGCTTCATCCCTGCCTTCAGATCGCTGATCTGATTAATGCCTTCAGTAAACTCAAAGGCTTCATACTCTTCCCTTGGATCCCGTCCCGGCTTGGCAAGCTCGTTAATAATATCTGTTAATGTGGGTAACCCGACAGACTCATTAACATAGTTTGTAAGATTAATTTTTTTTCGAAGACTTTCATCCTTTATTAGTTCCTGAATGCTGCACCCCAGATCTTTAGCCATCTTTTCTACCAGGGTGTAACGTTCGGGATGTACGGCGCTTGCATCAAGAGGATGTTCTGCATTTCGAATACGGAGAAAAGCGGCTGCCTGCTCATAGGCCTTTTCTCCAAGTCGCGGAACCTGGCGCAACTGCGCGCGGTGTTTGAATGCTCCGTTCTTATTCCTGTATTCAATTATATTCTGAGCCAGTACAGGGCCCAAACCAGATATATAAGATAGAATCTGTTTGGAGGCAGTATTAAGTTCCACACCTACAGCATTCACGCAGCTTATCACAGTATCATCCAGTGAGGTTTGAAGTTTATTTTGATCAACGTCATGCTGATATTGCCCTACACCAATTGATTTCGGATCTATTTTTACCAATTCAGCGAGAGGATCAATGAGTCGGCGGCCAATTGA
>DASWTL010000005.1:0-15209 GCA_036402155.1 Sphingobacteriaceae bacterium
GAAAAAGCAAAAAAGCGAAACGCCGGGTTTATTGGTATGGGACTTTCAAAATTCCTTGTCTCAGATTTTTCAAAAACAGAATTCCCGGATTCATTTTTTGACAGCATTATAGCCTTCAATGTGAATTTCTTTTGGAAGAGCCTTGAGCATGAGTTAAAAATCATCAGGCAACTGCTAAAAAGAGACGGCAAATTAGTGGTTCTCTACCAAGCACCCTTTGATATAAACATAAAAGCAGCCGAACCTATCAAACAGAATTTACTGGCCAACTCGTTCCAAATAGTAGATGTTCAATTAAAGAAACTTGTTCCCACCTCTGCATTTTGCATTATTTCTAAACCTGAATAAGTTGGGATCAGAATTAAACGTTTATACCCATAGTTATGAAACCCAGAATTACAGTTTTAACATTAGCAGTTGAGGATTTAGAAAGATCTGTCAGCTTTTACAAGGACGGACTTGGATTAGCTACCGAAGGTATAATTGGGAAAGAATTTGAACATGGTGCGGTAGCATTCTTTGATTTGCAGAATGGTCTAAAACTGGCGCTATGGCCGAGAAAAAGCATTTCCTTTGATACCAAAATACCCTTAGGACCGCCTTCGGCGACAGAAATTACTATCGGGCATAATGTAGAAAGTAAGGTCGAAGTGGATCGTGTAATGAACGAAGCAGAAAAAGCAGGTGCAAAAATTATTAAACCAGCCGGCGACACGTTTTGGGGCGGATACTCAGGGTATTTCCAGGATCCTGACGGGCATTTATGGGAAATTGTCTGGAATCCTCAGTTTGAGCTGTAGGTTAGGTATCCTTACGCATTTTTTGCCCGTTTAATACGTAAATCACAAAAGTCAGGGATAATAACAAAAGTATTCCGGTGATCTGGTGAAGTTGTGCATTCCATTCAAATACTCCCCAGCCCTGTGGTACTGCTTTAACGCTTGTTAATGTAGAAAGAATACCCAGAAAAACCTGCATAATAACCAGGATTGCAGGTAGCAGTTTTAAGGTATTAAATAATGGATCACTCTTTTCTTTCCATGCTTTAAAAGTCCACACAAAAATCAGGATGGTTAAAAGGTAAGCAAGATTCCTGTGAATAAAATGTACCGCAATGGGGTTGTTGATAAAAGCAACAAGCAATGAAACTTCTTTGCCATTAACTGTACTAAGTCCCGGAGGAACAGCTGCCCCGTTAATATCAGGCCATGTAGGAGCGAAAACACCGGCTTTCAAACCAGCCATAAATGCCCCGTAAATTAATTGGATAATGAGGATGACCGTAATGATAATCGCAAAGTTTCTGAGACGTGGGGCGGTAAGGATTTTACGATCAGGGATTAACAACTTAAGCGCAAACCAAAACGTATACACCAGTAAAACTAACGCAGCTATAAAATGGATACTTAACCTGATGTGGCTAACATACAGATCTTCATTGTTTAAACCACTTTGAACCATTATCCACCCTATTACTCCCTGTAACCCGCCAAGAATAAACAGGATGACTAATGGCCAGATCATGTTTTTAGTAAAATATCCTTTAACCCAAAAAATAACGAATGGTATAAGAAATACTACTCCCAGTAACCGTCCCCACAAACGATGAAACCATTCCCAAAAGTAAATAAACTTAAAATCGCTAAGGGAAAAGTGAGAGTTGAGGTGCTTAAATTGTGCTATCTCCTGATATTTTTGAAATGCAAGTTCCCAATCAGTTTCATTTAATGGGGGAATGGCTCCTAAAAGTGGTTTCCATTCAGTAATTGACAATCCTGAGCCGGTTAAGCGGGTAACCCCACCAAGGATGATCTGGACCATAATCATTATAATCCCGACAACTAACCATAATCCAATACTTTTAAGTGATTTCTTATTTAACATGGAGGCGCAAAAATAATTATTCCAGTTTTAAAAGCTTGTCAAAAGTCCACTTAAATTAATGTGTCTGTAAGTCTCATTAAATAAAATGCTTCTTGCAGGCTTTTAATTTTAATTGTCTAAGTAATGGTTGTTGAAAAATTAACATATAAAATACAGTGTGTTTTTATATTTTTTAATGATTTTATTCTATTGATGTAAAAAAAAGTCCTGATATTATTTCAATAATTAAATTATTCTTTGGTATGTTCATTTTTTATCAATTACTCATTAAGTATTTTTAACTTTTTGATATTTTAATCATTTTTTAGGATTAAAATAAGTATTTATTTAACATTTTTTATATAAATGGTGTAATAGTATTAAATTATATATGTAAATCTTTTAAAAAATTCTATTTTTAACATTAAAAGGCTAATTTTGGTTAAAAATTATATATGAACAAGAAAGGCTTTTTAATAGATATGGATGGGGTGATCTACAAGGGCAGTGAACCAATCCCTGGTGCTGTTGAGTTTATCAATTTTCTACGAAGAGAGGGATATCCATTCCTTTTTCTGACAAACAATAGTCAAAGAACCAACCGAGATGTTGCCTACAAGCTTAGAAAAATGGGTTTTAATGTTGATGATGCAGATGTGTTCACCTGCGCCATGGCTACTGCCAGACATCTGGCTTCTAAAACAGTAAGGGGAACGGCCTATGTTATAGGAGAAGGGGGATTACTTACCGAGCTTCATAACATTGGGTATTCAATTGTAGATGACAATCCGGATTATGTTATAATAGGTGAAGGTAGAACCATAATGCTTGAATCTGTTGATAAGGCGATTAACATGATCATGAAAGGTTCAAAACTCATTGCCACTAATCTGGATCCTAATTGCCCGGTTGGAAATGGAAAATACCGGGCAGGATGTGGAGCTTTTGTGTCTATGCTCGAATTTGCTACAGGTAAACAAGCGTTTAGTGTCGGAAAACCTAGTCCTGTAATGATGCGCATGGCGCGTAAAATACTGCAGCTTTCAACGGATGAAACTATTATGATAGGAGACACCATGGGCACAGATATTTTAGGAGCAGGCTCAATGGGTTTTACTACCGTTTTAACTCTTTCAGGTGTAACTAAAAAGGAAGATATGGATCAATACGGTTATGCTCCTGATTTTATAGTTCAATCTATTCAGGATCTGCTTGATGATCAGCTGTTTGAACAGGTTCTAACAAAACCCCAGGAAACTGTCTATAGTTAGATCTGCCTGAAATCACTCAGGATAGGTTATGCTCGCTCGTTGAATTTGTTGATTGCTGTCTGGATGAAACGATTTCTTCGGTACTGAAAGAAAAAGGGAGTACCAATAATGGGATCGTAGCACTGTCTGCCATCTGTTTACTAACACTTGCATGAAACAAACGCTCAAAAAAATCATATCTTTTATGAACCAACGCCAGTATATCAGCTTTTCCGGAACCTGTAATTTCTAATAAGCTGTTCTTAATATTATAGCCTTTAATGCTGTGATAAAAAACCGGTGGTGTATAAGATGCCAAATGTTCCTTTAAAGATAGCCTTATTGTTTTTTCCGTTTCACCAGCGGGAAATTCCAGAGGTGAAATGTGGTTAACAGAAATTGACGCATTAAAAGCTTTAGCCATTTTAATAAGGTAGCTGATCACTTTGGTGTTGTCAAAACTTAGATCTGTGGCATAAGCAATACTGCTGATCCCCTTGAACTCCAGATTCTCAGGTATTAATAATACCGGACAGGTTATCTTGTCAAGGATTTGATGAGTATGACTTCCAAATAAAAACCTGGATAGACCACTGGATTTATGAGAACCTATCAGTACAAGGTCAACTGCTCTTTCGTAAATTATATTAACCGCTACTTCGGCTAAAGTGCCAAATTCTGCTATGACTTCTATTGAGGGTTTGAAACTCGAGGACCTGGAAATAAAATGTTTCAGATGCTCCCCTGATTCTTCCAGCTTTAAAATAGTCTCTTCTTTTTTTTGTACAAGATGTTCGGCAATAGGCCAATTTAACTCTACACCATCAGCTAATTCTGAGGTTGATTCCATCGCATTACACAATATGATATTAGCTTCATTTTTTAAAGCTATATGTGTTGCATATTCTCCGGCGTATCCCGCCCTTTTTGAGAAGTCAGTTAGCACCAGTATAGTTTTCATGGCATTTTTGGTTTATTGTAAAATTCGTTCGTAAACATGAATTTTTAAATGATATTAATCATATTTAGAAGTGATTACAGCTATTTATTTTAGCTAATTTATGAAGATATTAGCATGAGTTAATAAATTGCCGGTAAAAAGAATAGCACCTGCACCGGCTCATTATAACATTAAGAGAGACTGCCCGTTTTATATTATAATGATGATGCATTAATGGTGATATTTTTGAATCCAAAGGGGATCAGATCTGATTGTGATGAAAAATAACCTGTGCGGGTCTGTTTTATTTGTAGTATGAATGTACAAGAAATGAAAATTTAAAATATTTTTCCGGAATACACGTGTACGTACCCGAATATTTTCTAACTTTATTTCTTAAATACATAGCAGGTATAATATTAAAGATTTATTAATCAAACATTGTAACATACACACACATCAATGAAGGAAGCATATAATCGACGTAAGTTTATAAAAACAGCTGGCCTGGCCGGGTTTGGTTTAGGATTAGCAGGTACCGCATCAGCTATGGAATTTAGCACACCACAGTCAACTACGTTCCGGAAGAATGATGAAAAAGTAAGGCCAGGTGGAAGGGTCGGTATCATAGGGTTGGATACATCTCACAGTATAGCTTTCACTAAATCACTTAATAATTCTGCTGCAACACAATTTGCAGGTTATAAGGTAGTTGCCGCTTATCCAAAAGGCAGTAATGATATCAAGAGCAGTACAGAAAGAATTCCGGGCTACACAGAAGATGTTAAAAAATTAGGTGTTGAAATAGTAGGATCAATCAAAGAGTTGCTTAAAAAAGTAGATGTCGTACTCTTAGAAACTAACGACGGACGATTACATCTTGAGCAAGCCTTGCCTGTTTTAAAAGCAGGAAAAAGAATGTTTATAGATAAGCCGATTGCCGCTTCGCTGGCTGATGCTATTGCGATTTTTAACGCTTCAAAGAAATATAATACGCCTGTATTTTCCTCATCATCTTTACGATATGTGCCAAAAGCTCAGGAAATTGCCAGCGGAAAAGTAGTAGGCAAAGTTTTGGGTGCTGAAGCTTTCAGTCCTTCTCCAATTGAGAAAACACATCCTGATTTTTTCTGGTACGGCATTCATGGCGTAGAAACCTTGTTTACTGTTATGGGCACAGGTTGTAAGAAAGTAGTGCGCGTGCATACGGAAGATACTGATGTAGTTGTAGGTACATGGGAAGATAATCGTATTGGAACTTTCCGGGGCCTGCGTGCTGAGAAAAAAGGTTACGGAGGAACTGTATTTGGAGATAAGGGGATTGCACAAATTGGCCCGGCCAGCGGTTATGATGTATTGCTGGTTGAAATAGTAAAATTCTTTGAAACCGGCATTCCGCCTGTAAGCGCTCAGGAAACTCTGGAGATATGCGCTTTTATGGAAGCGGCTGATGAAAGCAAAAAGAATGGCGGGATTCCTGTAAGTTTGGAAGACATGTTTAAAAGGGCAACAACATAGTTGTTCCCGGGAGAATTGTTCTGCGTACTACTAAACAGGTTATTAGCTAATAAAAATTATAATAAAGATTAACAGCATTCATGAAATACACCAGTAATCGACGTGAATTTATTAAGAAGGTTTCTTTAACCGGCATGGGGCTTGGGCTTGCCAATAGTTTTCCTGCAGTATATGCAAATTTGCCTGGCGATATAATTACCGATGCTAATAAAATTACTACTTTTTCCGATCCTTCTGTAACATTTATTCCCAGGCGGGCAGCCAGTTGGTGGGTTACTATTGAAGATCTGCAATGGTCGCAAAAAAAGATTGTAGATAAGATAAAGCGCAGGGCTGAAGCCTTTGCAGAAGCTAAAATAGATACAGCGATTAATTACGGGTGGCATATCAGGTTCGATTTTTCTAATTATTTTGGTCAGCTTCACGGGTTTATGGCGCAGAGCTGTGAAGAGCTCCATAAATACAATATCAAATTCATGGATCATTATTCCTGCAACCACGTGGAGCGGCCCAGGGGTACTGAAGAATTCAAAAAACTAATGCGTGGTCAGCGCCATCACGTATTATTATTTCATGATCCTATTGCGGCTGAACATGCGCAGTATGAAGGACATTTTTTTAAAGATATTTGTGAAGTGGATATCCGGGATGGCAGCCGGGGATATGCACGTCAATACCAAATGGATGTATTTTGCCATAACAACCCGGGTTTTCTGGATATGCATTCCAAATACCTTAAGCGGCTTATGAAAGAAGTTCCAATGGATGGTATTGAGGTTGATGATATGTGTGATTATGCCGGTCTTACCACCTGCGGATGTAAATACTGCCGCGACCGGTTTAAAAAAGACTATGGACATGAAATACCTCCATTTGGTGAAAAGAGCTTTTGGGGCGATACAACAAAACCTATGCTTCAATGGGGTAACTATGAGAATCCTGTGTTCAGGGATTGGATCAGAATGAAAACGGATGGTATTGTTGACCACGTAAAATTGGTTAAAAGTATCATAGGTAACATGCCATTAATGTCCTGCTGCTCCGGTACAGGCCCGGTAACGTTAAATGCTATTTCTTTAGATCTTGAAAAAATGGCTCCGGGTCTTGATTTCTTTATGCTTGAGAATGTAGGCACCAATATTAGAAGTGTGGATTGGGTAAAAATGGATGCCGAAGCTTTGAACCAAAAGGATATTGCTGAAAAAAGAGGGAATGTACCTGCAATTGCTTTAAGTTATACCATATATGAAAAAGGCGCCGATTTTGGATGGGCCTTAAGCCGTTTCTGGGGAGTTGCCAACTGGAGCAGTACTCATAATCAACGTTTAGAGGAAGATCCTGCAGATGCAATGGAAATGGAGGATGTAATAAGACCTTCAAACTTGTGGGAAGTAAAACACAGCGATCTGGATTACAGGAATGGTGAAGATCTGGTAGAGGTACGGGTAGTTAATAATAAGCTTTGCAAAGACAATGGATGGCGTGGAACAGATGGATTAGAACATTGGGATCATGCAAAAGCCTGGTCAGCAAATCTGATTAAAAATAATGTGGGATATCGCTTTGTCCGTTATGAAGAACTTGCTGATGCAAATGCGTTGAAAAAAGAAAATACACCCCTGGTTTTGGATGGGGTGGGATGTGTATCAGATGAACAGTTTAAAGCCGTTCAGGGATATCTGGCAAAAGGAGGCAAAGCATGGCTGGCCTTACCTTTTGGTACTCATGACGGTAAAGGGTTTAAAAGATCTGTACCTTTATCTGACCAACTGCTAAAAGGAAGGTATAAAAATCTGGTAATTATTGAATCACCTACAAAAGCAGACCCTCTTAGTAAACTGATTGCAGAGGGCAAATTCAAACCTGTATTAAAGCAGATATCGGGGGATAAAGGCTGGGTTGCCAGGATAAGAGTTCATAAAAATAAACCTGTAATTCATTTCATGAATACAGCGCTTATTGGTGTTCCACATCCTACAATAAAAGATAATTCAGGTGTTCATATTTTAACAGATATTGGATCAAAGGTTGAAAATAATGATCTGAAGTATGAAATAAATAGTGATAAAGTGCAGTTATCTCAGTTTAAAGTGTTAAGTCCGGAGTTAAAAGAGGAAAAGAGACCGGTAACCATACGAAGAAGCAGAAAGGGATATTCAACTTTGCAGGTTAACCTTGAAAATGTTAAGGTTTATGCAATAGCACAAAGCTAATAATGTAAATTCTGGGTATCTGGGATGTGTTTTACCAAATTATTGATTAAAAATTTAAACTAATAAAAATTAAAATGAATATTATTTATACTGGCAAGAGTGCAGGTTTGTTAATTCTGTTTTTAATGTTAGGAGTAACAGGTTTTGCACAGCGTTATCCCGGACCTCTTTCGCCGGAAGAATCAATGAAAAAACTTCAAATAGCTGATGGCTTTAAAGTGCAGTTATATGCAGCAGAGCCTTATGTGTTTGATCCTGTTGCACTTGAGTGGGATGAAGTTGGAAACGCTTATGTGGTGGAATTGTATGATTATCCGTTTGAAGTAGAACCTGGTAAGGGTAAATCGCGCATTCGTATTCTTAAAGATACGAATGGCGACGGCCGTGTGGATAAATCTGTCATATTCGCTGAGAATGTAACTGAAGCCACCAGTATTCTTCCATGGAAAGGCGGGTTAATTGTTACTGCCGCTCCTGATATCCTATATTTAAAAGATACTAATGGTGACGGGAAAGCAGATACTAAAGAAGTGCTTTTCACAGGATTTTTTCAAAACAACTCTGAGGCGCAGATCACAAGCCTTCGTTTAGGTGTTGATAACTGGATTTATGCAAATAATCGCGGACAAAGCGGAACGGTAACCTATACCAAAAAGCCGGGTACTCCGCCATTATCCGTACGTGGAGCAGATTTTCGCTTTCGTTTAGATCGTGATCAATTTGAATTGGAAACAGGTCCCGGACAATTTGGCCAGGCTATTGACGATTGGGGACATCGATACTTTACTGAAAACTCAATCCACATTCAACAGGCCGTTATTCCATGGCGTTATACGCACAGGCATCCATATCTTCCTACTTCAAAATTCATATATAATGTTTCAGATCACCAGGAGATCATGCACCAGGTAACTGAGCCTCCGTACTGGCGTGCTGAAAGGTCTGCCCGTAGAAACAAAGCCTTTCAGGAAGCAGGTATGAAAAATGTTGAGTATGCTGAAGACCGGTTCACAGGAGCTTCAGGTGGTACTATTTACAACGGTGATGGTCTTGCAAAAGAATATTATGGAAATTACTTTGTAACTGATGTTGCGGGAAATTTGGTTCATAGGGATATTTTAACCCCGCAGGGTAAAAGCCCGGTAGTAGTAGCAAAGCGCGCAGAAAAAGAAAAGGATAAAGAATTCCTGTTTTCTACCGACACCTGGTTCCGCCCCATTACAGCATCAGTAGGTCCGGACGGATATTTGTATGTTTTGGATTATTATAGACAACATATTGAAACACCCGTTTCTATTCCAGACGATCTTAAAGCTGATATGGAATTTATGGCAGGAAGTGATATGGGACGCATTTATCGTGTTCTACCTACCAATGCCAATATTAAAAAGGTAACCGTTAATTTAAAGAATGCAACAGGTGCTAAACTGGTTGAACTTCTAGCACACCCTAATGGATGGTGGAGAACTCAAGCTCAGCGTCTGCTTTTAGAACGTCAGGATAAGAAAGTCGTTCCGGCGTTAAAAGCATTGTTTACTTCCAGCAAGGATGCCCGGGCTCGTCTTCACGCAATGTATGTTCTTGAAGGACTAAATTCATTAAATTCTCAGATCGTAAAACAAGCTCTTAAGGATTCTTCACCTGGTGTACGCGAAAATGCCCTGATTTTAGCAGAGAGCTATCCTGAAACATTGCCGCAGGTTTTACAGGCAACAAATGATCCGGTAAGCCGTGTTGCATTTCAGGCTGCACTTAGTCTTGGAGAATTTAAAGGCAAAGAAATAGTTCCTGCATTAGCTAAAGTGGTAGAAAAATATGGTGATGATACATGGTTTAGAATTGCTGTTTTAAGTTCTGACGCAGGTTCCTCAACGGATGTGGTAAAAGCCATGAACAGCTCTTTCTTTCAGAAACAAGAGCCATGGAAGTTATCATTCATTGAAGATTTGTCTTACATAATCGGTGCAAGAAATAACAAAGATCAGGTAACTTCTTATCTTGCTACTATTACCCAGGCTTCAATGGGAAAAGATAACTGGCAAGCCAGTGCATTAAAAGGCTTAACCAGAGGCCTGGCAAAAGCGGAAAGCGCTAATGATCAATTAAAAGAGACATTAAAGAGTATAAAGACTGATTCAGAAGACCTTGTTAAAGAAGGTATCCAGAATTTGAAAAAGTTATATTAACCTTTTAAATTTTAAAACAATGGAAAAGAAGTATTCCCGCAGAAAATTTGTGAGTAAGTATATATACGGTGGTTCTTTCCTTTTGGGGGGGGTGTTGGTTTTTGGATGCAGTTCAATGAAAACGACTGCCAAAGAGAATCCTCAGCCGGTTCCGCCAAATGGTTCTGAACCTCTTCCGCAGGATGCTCCGGCTCCGGCGGTTCAGGATACCACCAAAAAGGTTCCGCAGCAAACTCCAAAAACTGCAGCTGCCAATCCATGCGATGATCTTACTGGTGTAAGTCCTGAGGAAATTGAAAAGCGTAAAAAGTTAGCTTATGTTAACAAGTCGCCTCTTCCTGATAGCCAGTGTAGTAACTGCGCACTTTATATACCACCGAAAGAGGGCAAAGGTTGTGGAGGTTGCCTGTTGTTTAAAGGACCTGTTAGAGCTGAAGGATATTGTGCTTACTGGGCGCCCATTAGCAATTAGAAAGATTATTTAGATCTAATGAATAACACATGTTTATAATGTGTTAATAGAGGTGCCTTTATGGCACCTCTTTATTTATAAGGAAAAAACAGGCTAAAGGCTGTTATTAATTATTAATAGAAGTCAAGCGATATTACATTGACCATTTTAACGTTATATAAATTCAATGCCAGTAATACGGTAATTACTCTATTGTGAAAAAAAGAAATATTACATATCTTCGGGTACGTAAACGTTTTTTTAAACTCTACATAATCAGAAAGAATGAAATTTAATCCTGATGTAAATTATTTAAAGGTGAATCTTATCAGTTTTGCTAAAAGGATCGTTATTGCTGCCGTATTAACGTCTAACATAAGTCTGAGCTTTAGCTTAAGCTCTTTTGCCAGTACGGCAAAAGGAATAGCAGTATCAGATAGTGCACAGCTGCTTACTTATAAGAAACCTTCAGGAGAGAGGAAACAGGTTAAGAAGCTGTCGGATTGGAATATAAAAAGACAACAAATTTTAGATAATATGCAAAAAGCAATGGGCGTACTACCTGATCGTTCCAACCTGCCTGCTTTTAATGTAAAATTCGTTGATAGTCTTAAAGGAACTAACCATACACGGTATGAAATAAAATTTACAGTAGCTCCTAATGAAGAATTAACGGCGTTACTCTATGTGCCTTTTCAGAAGGAAAAACCTAAAAAACTTCCGGCTATGCTGGTGTTGCATGGTACAGATCCTTTAGGGAAATATATACTAAGCGGTCAGAGCCCGAAACCTAACCGGGCATATGCCATTGAATTAGCTGAAAGAGGGTATGTTGTAATTGCTCCTGATTACCCTAGTTTTGGAGGTTCGGCTGATTATAACTTTGAAACAGACCGGTATGAATCAGGAACAATGAAAGCTATTTTTAATCATATGCGGTCTGTTGATTTATTACAATCAAGAGCGGATGTTGATCCTGAACGAATCGGTGTGATAGGGCACTCGCTCGGTGGGCATAATGCAATGTTTGCCGGCGCATTCGACACCCGTTTAAAAGTTATTGTGGCCAGTTGCGGATGGACCTTATTTGAAAGTTATAATATTGGTGAAGAAGCATCAAAAAAGTATGGCGGAGCACTCGGTCCCTGGGCTCAAACACGCTATATGCCATTAATCCGCGATAAATACAATCTGGATGTTAAGAAAGTGCCTTTTGATTTTGATGAAATAATAGCAACTCTTGCTCCGAGACCATTCTATTCCAATTCACCTCTAAGCGATTCTAATTTTGATGTGAACGGTGTAAAAAAAGGAATAGCTCATGCATCACAAGTTTATAAGTTTCATAATGCAATCAACAATCTGCAGGTAAGATATCCGCAGGCCGAACATGATTTTCCTGACGCGGAAAGATTAGAAGCTTATCAATTTATTGATAAAGTACTTAAACATACTCCTTCAAAACACGAGTTACATCATTAATAAAGAATCAGATAATAAATTGTTAACTAGAAAATATAAATAAAAATGAAGAATTCTTCAAGACGCAAATTCCTGAAACAAAGTTCAATAGCTGGTTTGGGAACAGTTCTAAGCGTAAATGCAGCAACTTCTGTTTTCGCTTCAAGCTCTAAAGCAGCTACACCTGCTATTTTGGGCGGTCAGCCTGCCTGGGATAAGGTAAAATGGCCTAAATGGCCACAATGGAATCCAGAAACGGATGAAAAACGTGTCCTTGAAGTGTTGCGTAGCGGTGTGTGGTCGCGCGCATCTGTAGTAAATGAATTTGAAAAAGCATGGGCAGATACCATTGGAACTAAACGTTGTCTGTCTGTTGTAAATGGTACAAATGCATTAATTGTGGCATTAGGCCAATTAAATATAAGAGGAGGGGATGAAGTACTTGTGCCACCTTATACCTTCATCTCAACTGTTCAGGCTATTTTAGCTAATGGCGCTATGCCGGTTTTTGTAGATGTTGATCCTGAGACTTTTCAAATTGACCCGTCTAAAATAGAAGGTAAAATCACATCCCGTACCAGGGCTATTTTGCCGGTTCATATTTTGGGTCTGCCAGCAGATATGACTACCATCATGAAAATCGCTAAAAAACACAATCTTTTAGTGGTAGAAGATGCTTGTCAGGCTCCTTTGACTGAAATTAATAACCAAAAGGTGGGTTCTATAGGTAATGCAGGCTGCTTTAGCTTTCAGAATTCTAAAAATATTCCGATTGGTGAAGGTGGCGCCATAACAAGTAATGATGATGCTTTTATGGATCGTTGTTTTTCATTCCAGAACCTGGGATTTCCTCATGGTACCAACGTTGGATCCATTGCTACAGGTAGCATTATGCAGGGAACCAAGGTGCGTTTGACAGAATATCAGGCTGCAATAGGTTTAGCTCAACTGGCAAGATTGGACTCTCAAACTACTACACGTAGTGAGAACGCCGCTTACCTGAAATCTCAAATTGAAAATATTCCGGGAATTCTACCTTATAAAACATATAAAGATGTAACGCGTGTGGGTTTCCATCTTTTCCCATTCCGCTATAAAAGCGAAGCGTTTAAGGGATTATCAAGAACTGAGTTCCTTAAATCATTGCAGGCAGAAGGTATTCCATGCAGCGGCGGTTACACTACATTGAATACTCAACCTTTTCTTGCTGAAACTTTCCAGTCAAAGAATTACAAGAAGATATATCCAAAAGAAATGCTGGATATTAAGAAGTATAATGAAAAGAACGTGTGTCCTCAAAATAATCAGTTAGTTACTGAAGCGGTTTGGTTTACACAAAATCTTCTTCTTGGAAGCAGGTCCGATATGGATGCCATTGTTTCAGCTATTGAGAAAACTCATAAAAACGCTGAGAGTATTAAGAAGAAACTTCAGATTAAATAAAGTATCATTACTATAATGATGAATCAGGGTCTCGTTATTGAGACCCTGACTCATTTAAGAGAAGACCGAACTTATAATCATTCCTGAATAAAGGGCAACTGTGTATTAACTAACCTTCGTATTTAACATTTCCGAAGGTTTTTTTTCAGACTGTAATGCCATACTCTTGATCTTACTATATAATTCTTTTGAATTAAATGGTTTGTACACGTAATCATTCATACCTGCTTCCCTAATTTTATCCCTCAGGTTATTAGAAACTGATGCTGTTAAGGCAATAACAGGGATATTAGCTTTCTCCGGATCGGACATATTCCTGATAACTTTGGTTGCTTCATATCCATCCATAACGGGCATGTGTATGTCCATTAAAACAATATCATAGGAGTGAGATTTAAGCTTCTCAACCGCTTCCATGCCATTTTCGGCAAATTCAGGCTCATTGTTCCATTTAAAAAATACCTTCTTAAGCAATAAGCGGTTCATTGGATTATCTTCGGCTACTAAAACGCGGATGTCTTCCAGATCATAATTAAGCTCCGGAGCAACTGAATTAGAAACAGGCTGCTCCTTTTGGAGTGGAAATGAAATGTTGAAGAAAAAATTCGAACCTGTTCCTGCAGCGCTCTCAAGATGTATTGTTGTATTAAACAACAGAAGAAGTCGCTTCACTATAGCCAGTCCAAGTCCGGTTCCACCAAAGTTTCTCGTTGTGCTGGTAGAAGCCTGAGTGAATGGTTCAAAAATCGATTGTTGGTTATCCTCACTTATGCCAATTCCTGTATCAATAATTGAAAATCTGATGTTCAAATTATCGTCATCCACCTTTATAACTTTTAAGCTTACCGAAACACTTCCTTTGTTTGTAAACTTGATGGCATTACCAACAAGGTTGTAAATGATTTGGGTGATACGTGTAGGGTCAGTAATAACAGGTTTTTCTTTTAAGATTTCATCGATATTCAATCTCAATTCTAATCCTTTTTCCTTAGCCTTCATCCGTAATCCCAAACAAATATCATTCATCAGCTGATAAAGATTTACATTGATGGCTTCCAGATTCAGTTTGTCAGCACCCAGTTTATTATAGTCCAGTATATCATTAATCAGTGAATGAAGATTTACTGCTGAGAAATTTAAAATTTTAAGATTTTCAGCTTGTTCCTTATTATACGGATTATCCAGCATGAGTTCAGTCATTCCGATAACAGAGTTAAGAGGAGTTCTTAATTCATGTGACATCGTAGATAGAAAATCACTTTTAGATTCTGCAGCCAGGTTTGCTTCTTCAACAGCCTGTTTTAATTGATCATTTAAAAGTTCTTTTTCAGCAACATTAAGCTTAAAAGCCTCGTGGTATAAATAATGGATAATAACAAAAGTAATCAGACTTAATACAACAATAATTTCAAACCCCGGAGATGCCAGTTGATCCGGCTCAACTGTTATTATTGGAAGCGAGTTGCCTTTTATTAAATATAAAATTAACGGCGAAATACTTAGTAAAGAATATACTATTCCATAACGAGCTCCCAGAAGGTAAAAACTGCTCAGTATTATCATAAAGACAGACTGAAGAGTTATAATATTAATATCTTGAGTAAAAATAAATACGTTTGACCAAATGAATAATAAACCGGTCCAAACAATGATTTGAGCAATTATATGAGTATAATTCTTATTGAATAAAAGGAGTTTTAATAATATAACACCAATTGTAAACATGACCAAAGCTCTGTAAAGCTGCAAGGTTTGGTCATTAATATATGATATATAACCTGCTATCAGAAGTTTGATCAGGGTGAAAATCAATATAGTGAATAATATGTTGATCTTAGCCTTATTGAAAGAGCCAGGTTCAGTCAAGGTTAATTTCTTTAATGA
>DASWTL010000006.1:0-4087 GCA_036402155.1 Sphingobacteriaceae bacterium
CCGATTACTTCGACCTTCATGCTGTTCACTAAATTTTTTGCTAAGGCATAGGAGGTGGCAGTTATAAAGTACAGCCAATAAGACGATAGTTTAGGTGTCATTACAGGCACAATGACGATGCGTCTTTTTAAACCTCTTATTTTTGCAAATCGCAGAAGCATTTCTTTATAGGTCAGAATATCGGGCCCGCCAATATCATAGCTTTTATTGTAAGTTTCTATTTTACCAATTACACCAACCAGATATTCTACCACATTCCGGATAGCAATAGGCTGGCATTTGGTATTCAACCAGCGGGGGGCAATCATAAAAGGCAGCTTCTCTACTAAATCCCGAATAATTTCAAATGAAGCACTTCCTGATCCTACTATAATTCCTGCCTTCAGCGTAGTAAGTGAGACGTTTGAGTCTGCCAATATGGTTTCTACATTCTTTCTTGATGACAGGTGTTTTGATAATTCGTCGGCATTGCTGATTCCACTCAGGTAAATCACCTGTCTGGCCCGGGTTTGTTCAATACGATTTTTAAAATTAGTCGCGCAGATTTCTTCCAAATTTCCAAAATCGCCACTTTGTGTAGACATGGAGTGGATCAGGTAATATGCAACATCAATGTCATTCGGGATATTTTTGAGGCTTTCCCCATTCAGAAAGTCCGCCTCAATTACTGAAAGATTTGATGTCTGATATTTTTTCTTGCTGAACCTGTTTTTATCTCTTACACAACAGACCACTTCATATCCCTCTTGCAACAAAACCGGCAATAGCCGTTGAGCAATATAACCTGTTACGCCTGTGAGTAAAATTTTCATTTTTGTACCATGCAATTTTTCAGGCAGACTAAGTAAATGTTCAGTTCCGCCAGTACTAATGTACCGGAAACCCGTGGGATATAGTTAAAAATATGGGATGGCCACGAAAGTTTTATGGAGGAATTTATTTATTGTCGTTTTTGTGTTGGGGGGGATGCCTGGGATGGAGATAAACATAGTTCTATTGGTCTGTGGGACACAAACCAAGGAGACGAACTTTAACAAAGATTCCAGATCTCCTGTCACCAAACGCTCCGTCAAACGATTTGATATTTATGGGGTCTTAATTAGCCTTGCCCACCACGTTTAAAGATTGCGCTGTGCATTTCTTCCATGTGGGCCGGGAGAATAGCGCAAACTATTTGTTGTGTCTTTGTTCTTTTTATAGATCAAGAGTAAGTTTTAAATGCCCCCCAAGCCCTGTCTGAATTATTTTCATCAAGGTCGATAGTCGGATGTCTGAAGCGTTATTTTCGATTCGGGAGATATATGATTTATTCGTTCCGCACTTTTCGGCAAGCTCTTCCTGGGTCATGCCAAGTTTGAGTCTCGCTTGTTCCAATAAAACCCCAAGGCGGAAAGCTTCAAATTCTTGTTCCCACTGTTCTCTGGCAACCTCCCCTTTTTTTCCATATTTTTTATCAAGAATCTCGTCAAGGGTAGTTACGTTCGCTTTATTCTTCATTTTTATATTCCTCCATTATTTTAAGAGCTCTTTCAATTTCTTGTTTGGGTGTCTTTTGAGACTTTTTCTGAAAGCCATTGCCGAGTACAACTAAGTTTCCTTTGTCGAAGAAGGCAAAAATCCGATAGATATTACCACTAACTTCAATACGAATCTCATAAAGTCCTTTTGTTCCTTCAAGATGTTTAAAATACTTTTCGGGAATTTGAGGAGTTATACGAATTAAATTTAAAGTCCATTCGATTTTCCTTTGAACGTTGTCGTTTAGCCCTTCATAGAAGTCCAAAAAATAGTTCTTGTATGCAATTACTTGTCGAATAAACACAACTCAAAGTTAACTATTTAGACAACTATTTCAAAATTAAGCTTTTGTCGGGTTGATACGTTTGGTGGGGTTTTAGAATGACGCAAACGTTTTGCAGCTACCCGAAGGTGGCGATTTCGAAGCACTTCACTGTCAACCAAGCACAAACTTTGATAGAAGCACAAAGCTTGATTTAACCACTGAACCGCCACTTTTGGGTAGCTGCTGTTGGTTGCAGGCTTTTTTGTTAAGGTGTTCATTTTACACCTCAATTATTTTTTTTATTTTGTCGTAAATAGATTTTTCATAATTATCAAAACTATTCATTATAGATTTTCCTTCAGTATTACTTCTCGCATCATAAAAGTCAATGATTTTTTGAGGCACACCATACTCACTTGCTATTCTTGCCTCAGGACTAAATGCATTGTATTCAAGTTTTATCAATAACTTGTCTATAGAGTATACTTTCATAGATAATCCTGTTCAAGTCACTTACATTCTCACATCTGTAACAATCATCGTTTAAATCTTTGTGGGTAATGCAAGTTTTTCAATTCCTAAATCCAAATCTGATAATTTGCACTCTAAGATTATTGTGT
The DNA here is from genome assembly GCA_036402155.1 of Sphingobacteriaceae bacterium. Classification (GTDB taxonomy): domain Bacteria; phylum Bacteroidota; class Bacteroidia; order Sphingobacteriales; family Sphingobacteriaceae; genus DASWTL01. The sequence continues at coordinate 2,404 of DASWTL010000006.1, forward strand.
TGTCGATTAACTTTTAAACTATTCTTCATTCACGATATTTATTATACAGTTGTCGTTCTTCAAGCTTGCACCCAACTACTCGCTATACGCTATACCAATAGCGAATATATTTTGTATAGCGTACATTCACTTAAGTGGTATTTCATTGATTCACAGCGATATGCACCCATTCAAACTCACGAACCCAGTATTCCCTCAATTTTCTCCAATTCATCTTTCGTAAAATGCGTATGATGAAGGCACTTCAATGAATCCTGTAACTGAGCGGGTTTACTTGCCCCTATCAATACAGAGGTAATTCGCGGATCTTTTAGTAACCAGGCCAATGCCATTTGAGCCAGGGTTTGTTTGCGGTTTAAGGCCAGCTCATTCAGCGCGGCTATCTTCATAATCGTTTCGGCGTTTACCTGGCTTTCCTGCAAAAAGCCATGAGGCTTGGCGGCACGTGAATCGGCGGGTATGCCTTTGAGGTATTTATCAGTAAGTAGCCCCTGGGCTAATGGCGAAAAAGGAATACATCCTACTCCCTCCTCTTCAAGAAGATCTAGAAGGCCGTCTTCCACCCACCGCTCAAACATGGAGTATTTGGGTTGATGTATCAGGCAGGGTGTTCCTAGGTCACGCAAAATGCGGAAAGCCTTTTCAGCTTCTACCGGCTGATAATTGGAAACACCCACATATAAAGCCTTGCCCTGACGAACCATCAGGTCAAGCGCACCCATAGTTTCTTCCAGCGGTGTATCCGGATCGGGACGATGGTGATAGAAGATATCAACATAATCCAGTTTCATCCTTCGCAAGCTCTGATCAAGGCTGGATACCAGGTACTTCTTAGATCCCCACTCGCCATACGGACCTTCCCACATGTGGTATCCTGCTTTAGTGGAAATAATGATCTCATCCCGGTAGGGCATAAAATCATCATGCAGAATGCGCCCAAAATTCGCTTCTGCTGATCCCGGCGGGGGGCCATAATTATTAGCGAGATCAAAGTGGGTAATTCCGGCATCAAAGGCCATATGCAAGATCTCCCTGCAATTTTCAAAATCATCCACATCGCCGAAATTATGCCATAGCCCGAGTGAAATGGCGGGAAGCTTTATACCGCTCTTGCCGCAGCGGCGGTATTCCATTGATTGGTAACGGGAAGGGTTTGGTGTATACATACTGTAAAGACTAGACTGTAAAAATAAACAAAGCCTTGAATCTCTGTAATATAAAATTTGAATAGCCGATCCCCACTAATATCACTTCAAATTCCCCAATTATCCCCAAATGAACCTGATAATTCCCCGCCTGTTGATTTTACATATGTAAAGAAACGCCGTTTTTAGCGGTTTTTACGCGATTTTCAGAGTTGGTACAGCAATTGGATAACATCATACATAGAGACAAGGTTAACGCTCATAACTGGATCTTAACCATAAAAGATAAAAAAATGAAAAAAGTAATATTCGCAGCATCATTTATCATTGCATCACTGATCTTAACTGATGCTAACGCGCAACTTGGTACTGCAGCTCCTACTGCGTCATTCTCTGTAAAGATTTCTGAAGTACTTGACCTGGCTGTAACCAGCGGTTCTTCTAATACTTTTGACTTTAACAGTATTGCTAAAATAGATGAGGGTATTGAAACTCAGAATGCCGTTACGTTAACTTATAAATCAAACAAACCATGGTTT
>DASWTL010000007.1:0-4755 GCA_036402155.1 Sphingobacteriaceae bacterium
CATAAGGTTCAATATTCTCCGAAGCCAGGCAGTCAAAAACCTGCTGGACATAAGGTAATACCGAATTGTTAAATTCTCGTCCGTAAACTGCAATTTTCATCAGGAAAAGATTTGATTGTTGGGATATGGTCCATGGTCAATGGGAATGGGCTTATAATCTATGTTCAATGGTGTAAAATCCATTTACATATCCAGGTAATTCATCAACTGATCGTACCGGTCGGTAGTGCCATCCCCGGGACTTGAATTGTTAAAGGTAGCAAGAACCGTATAATCATAGCGGTTGAACGAGGCTACTATTCCGGATACATCCAGCTTGTTTACCTTTAATGTCACCTCTATACGGGTTGAATCCGGGAACGAACGAAGGTAAGAACTCAGGATCTGGGCATTATCTGATTCAACGATCTGCGCCATATGCGCCAGAGAATTATTTCGATCACTAATTTCAAGAACAATAACTGAACCCGGTTCTTTAACAGAAGTCAGGGTAGCCATATATTCCATCATGCAATTGATTGATATCACACCCAGATAATCGCCATTTTTATCAAGCACAGGAACAATACTTAATTTTTGTTCATAGAACAACCTGATAACATCATATACATGCTGATCCTCCTGCACACTCGGATTATAAAGTGACAGGCTAAGGCTGCCAACAGCATCTGAATAATCTGCAACTTCTACAATATCATTATCAGAAAGAAGCCCCAGAAACTGCCGGTTATTTACAATAGGTAAATGATTGACCCTGAATTCAGCCATCCTGTCAAACACTTTCTGTACGCTATCAGAAGTTTTTAACGGTGGTATCGCATCTGATATTAATTCGCGTGCAAACATGAGTGTTATGTATTTAATACGCGTTTTAAAAATCCATCAAGACATTCATTAAATTCAATGGGACGTTCCATCATGGGAGCATGTCCGCACTGGTCTATCCAATGAAGTTCAGAGTTCGGCAGGAGCTGATGAAATTCCTGTGCTACTTCCGGTGGTGTAATTTTATCATTCTTTCCCCAAATTAAACACACCGGCAACTTTAGCTTATGCAATTCTTTTGCCATATTATGCCGGATGGCAGATTTAGCCATCGCCAGAATTCTGATAACCCGGTTCCTGTCGTTCACTACCTGGAACACATCATCCACCAATTCCTTAGTTGCAATAGCCGGGTCAAAGAATGTAAATTCTACTTTCTCTTTAATAAAATCATAACTTTCACGGCGGGGGAATGATCCACCGAAAGAGTTTTCATACAAGCCCGAACTTCCGGCCAATACCATTGCTTTAGTACGTTCCGGATGTGACAATGCGTAGATCAATGCCACATGTCCGCCCAGGGAATTGCCCAGAATGGTAATATTAGTAAGCTTTTTGTAAACTACAAACTTATGTATATGCTTGGATAGTGTTTTTACTCCTGTAGTTAGTAAAGGAAGATCATATAAAGGGAGCATGGGAATAATTACCCGGTATTCCTTGCTAAACTTCTCAATAACCTGATCCCAATTGCTTAACGCCCCCATCAATCCATGAAGTAATAACAACACTTCGCCCTCCCCTTCTTCTATATATTTAAACCCGTTATCTTCTTTTAATGCGAAATTCATAGAACTTTATATGACCGATATTGTGTGTTTAGCTTACACCAATGGCTAAACGTAATAAAAATATTTTTTATGTAAGATATAAAAGAATAATTGATAACTCTAAGCCTATTGCAATGCCTGTTTAACTGCTTCAGAAACTGTTTTGCCATCTGCTCTTCCGGCCAGCTCTTTATTTACCGTTCCCATTACTTTACCCATATCTTTCATTCCGGATGCTCCGGTGCGCGTTATTACTTCTTTTACATAAGCACCAATCTCTTCGAGCGACATTTGTTTGGGCAGATAACCTTCAATTACCTCCATTTCTTCCATTTCGATCTGATAGAGATCGTCTCTTTGCTGAGCCTGGTAAATACCTGCAGACTCCTTACGCTGTTTAACCAGCTTTTGAAGGACTTTGATCTCTGCTTCTTCAGTAAGTGATTCAGAGGCGTCCTTTTCAGTTTTGGCCAGCAATAAAGCGGCCTTAACAGCCCTTAACCCTCTTAAACGGGCTGTATCCTTAGCCAGCATAGCGCTTTTTATATCCTGATCTATTTGTTGTTGTAAAGACATGTTCGAAGTTAGTTATCTTTTATTAAATGTCCGGCATTTGCCTGCGCTGTTGGCATAATTAACAGGTCGTTTATATTAACATGGGCAGGCCGCGAAGCTGCAAACCATATTACATCTGCTATATCGCCGGCTGATAAAGGTGTAAAGCCTTCATAAACTTTCTTCGCGCGTTGCTTATCTCCTTTAAAACGAATTTCCGAGAACTCGGTTTCCACCGCTCCCGGATGAATGGCAGTTACTTTTATATGATGAGGTAAAAGATCGATGCGCATTGCCTTGCTTAATGAATCAACCGCATGCTTGGTTGCACAATACACGTTTCCGTTGGCATAGGTTTCTTTTCCGGCAATTGATCCCAGGTTGATGATATGCCCAGACTTATTCTTTACCATCCAGGCTGAAACAATTTTGGTGACATATAATAAGCCCTTAACATTGGTATCGATCATAATATCCCAGTCATCAACTGTTCCTTCATTTACCGGCTCGAGGCCAAGACTTAACCCGGCATTATTAATCAGAACATCAATATTTTTTGATTCGGATGACAGGGATTCAAGCTTTTCCGTCACTTCTTTTTTCTTTCTGATATCAAAAACCAGAGTGGTGACTTTAATGCCGTGAGCTGCAGAAAGTTCATCAGCAAGACTTTTAAGCCGTTCGCCTCTTCTTCCGGTAATGATCAGATCATAGTTATTAGCGGCGAATAAGCGTGCACATGCCTCGCCTATGCCTGAAGTAGCTCCGGTTATTAAGCCAATTTTATTCATATAACAGGTCGAAATTACGGTTTTTTAGGAAGTAAGCTATTCAAAATACAAGCTAAATTGAAGATTCCGTAATAACAGCTTATCAATAGGTGTAGAATAAGGGTGATTCTCAGGAGTTAACACATTCCTGTACGAATTGGCAAGTTTGAGTTCAGGGGATAATTTAAAATAATCAAAATACAGGTCAAATCCGATTCCTGCTTCATACCATAAGATGCCCCGGGTATTTTTTACCAACTTATCAATGGGTGCAAAGCCGGCATCGTTGGTTTTCTTTTTTGAGACAATATCCAATGAATATTTTGCCCCGGCAATCATATAAGCTCTGAAATTCTTGCGGCGGTCCGACTTTAATTTAAATCCAAAAGGAAGGTCTACAACGGTAGATTGCACCCTTTGCTGCCTGAAATCTGGAGCATTTTTATACTGATAATCCAGCAACCGGTCAGAAAAAACCAAACCGGGAGTAAAACGAAAATCACCGTTATTTCCTAACCTTAAGTTGGTAACAAAACCCAAACCGAAACCAGGAGAGACAGGAGAGCTGATGCTATAAAGAGAATCGGTTACAAAAGAATTGATATCTGCATCATAATATGGATCGCGCCAGTTGGATTTTTTGAAAATTTTATATTCTGCAGAAATGTATTGAAATGTAAACCCAAAGTGAATGGTTTCATCATCTACACCACCGCCAGCCCGCTGCTGGGCAGTAGCCGTTAAACATAGTAAAGGGAATATTAAAACAAATGATAAACGTTTAATCATTTAATACCCGTGTAAATGGAACAGATACCAAACGCTAATGGCCTGCTTTTGGTATTCTTATATCCAACCTTTGTCATGAGGTCTGTAAATGCCGTACCATCCGGAAAGGCTGCAACTGATTCAGGCAAATAGCTGTATGCGCTATTATCTTTCGAAAAGATCTTCCCGATTGTAGGAGTAATATAACTGAAATAGAAATTGTAGGCTTGTTTAACCGGAAAGCGTTTCGGTTTGGAGAACTCAAGAATGACGGCTTTGCCGCCGGGCTTCAAAACCCGCAGCATATCGGCTATTCCCTTTTCAAGGTTCTCAAAATTACGTACACCATACGCTACAGTAACGGCGTCAAAGGTATTATCGTCAAACAAAAGTCTTTCAGAATCACCTTCACGCACCTCAAACACCTGTTGCAAACCTCTTTTATCGATCTTTTCCTGAGCGATCTTCAGCATACCCGTTGATATATCCACCCCTATAACTTTGATTGGTTTCAGGATATCAATGGCTTCAAAAGCAAGATCACCGGTACCGGTGGCAACATCCAGAATATATTGCGGTCTATCTGCCTGTAACTCCTTTATCGCCTTTTTTCTCCAGATAATATCAATGCCGAGAGAAAGAAAATGATTTAAAAAATCATATGTTTTAGAGATGTTGTTGAACATCGTGGCTACCTGTTCTTTTTTGGCAGCAGGTTGATCTTTGTAGGGAATTACAGGTTTCGACATGTGTACGGCAAAGATAAGGGAATAGATGGTAGATTTAATACGATTGTAAAGGGCGTGAATAATTTTTCTCTTTTAAACTATTCCAGCAAGATTATCCCCATTGGGCCGAAAAATCATACAAAAACAAACTTTGTCACCTCGACGAAGGAGAGGTCAGGCCTGGCGAAAAGCCAAATCACGATTTCTTAGCCCCTATTCTGTCCAGATTTCTCCCGATGGTACTAATGAACCAAAATCAGACTTCAACTGGAACAAGCTCAAAACCAAGCGTTTTAGCCTTTTTTATTAAACTGCGTTGCATTCTCTTTTTATACTGCT
>DASWTL010000008.1:0-8986 GCA_036402155.1 Sphingobacteriaceae bacterium
AATACCGGTAAGGTGCCCAACAGAGTTTTTAATCTTCGTGGTATGTTTTATAATATTTTGCGGATCCGACTTTTGCGCATACTTTTCGATTAAAGAGGCAGACAGTTGAACTGAGCTTAATGGTGTCCGGAATTCATGAGAGGCCATGGATACGAACCTGGTTTTAAGTTGGTTAAGCTCTTTTTCTTTCTCCAATGATAAACTTACATCTTCTTTGGCTTTTTCAAGTTCATTAACAAGGGTTTGCAAAACCTGCGTTCGCTCCCTGATACGCTCTTCTAATGCTTCGGTATATTTTTTGAGATCTTTTTCAGCATCTTTTTCCTTTGACAGATCATGCACAAATCCGGTATAAATCCTGCGGCTTTCATAAAATACTTCTGCTACGGCCAGCCTGAAAGGAAAAGTGGATCCATCTTTTCTTAAGCCAACAACTTCTCTTCCAATTCCAATAATTCGCTTTTCCCCGGTTGATTGATAACGCTGCAGGTAACCATCATGTGCGCTTCTATAGGGTTCAGGCATTAACATGGAAATGTTTCTGCCAATTACTTCATGATCTTCAAACCCGAAAAGCTTCAATGCCGCCGGATTTATAGATTCAACAAGGCCCCGTTCATCAATAGTTATTATACCATCAATTGCAGTATTAATAATGGCATGTAAAAGTTTTCCCTCTTCCATAATAAATTGAACATACAAACATAATCTTCATTTGCAGATTTAGAAAGGAACAGTGAATATAATTTAAAACTCTGTAGTGGTTGTTATAACTGGTGACAATAATCATTATAATGTTTGATACCTGTCATTTATTGTAAACGGTTCTTGCGTCAACTTTGAGCCAAATAAAATTACATCGTTATGAACACTATAATTGAAGAAAAAGAATTGAATTACGAACTCCAGGAATTACATCTGTTAAGTACCGGCTGGCAATCGGAAGTGCAATTTCTAACAGGGGAAATGAATTTTCTTAAAAAGTTGATCAATCAGCGCTTAAAAAAAGCAATTGCGGACGTAAACCCTGAAAAGGCTCAGGAAATAAATCTAAATATCACAACACTCGAACAGAATATTAATTCTGTAAAGCTGGCCATTATAAATCATGTAAAATATCTTGAAAAGCTAATTATGGATCCCTCGCAGCAGTTTCAACTCAGCATTATTGAGGATCATATGGCATTGGAAAGAAAGATTACTGAAGATTTTATTTTAATCAGATCTTGCAAGCAGGATTTGTTTTCGTTGGTTAGTTAATAGTAGGTTTCTCTGTTTGATTTAGGCGGTATTCTTTTGATCTTATAGGTCAATACGTTCACTGCCCTGAAATCTATTACCTTAACTTACGTACATTATTATGCAAAATATACCTTATATAACGGCTGAGGAAGCAGTTAAAGTTGTTAATTCCGGAAACAGGGTCTTCCTTCATGGCAGCGCAGCCACTCCGGCACATTTAATAAAAGCACTGCAAGGCAGGCATCATGAACTTAAGGATGTAGAACTGGTAAGTATAACTACGCTGGGCGATGTAAGCTTTTGCGATCCTGTTTACAGAAAGAGTTTTTATTTTAATTCGCTTTTTGTTTCCGGAAATTCCCGTGAGATTGCAAATAGCCAATACGGAGATTATGTGCCGATATTTTTAAGTGAAATACCACTGCTTTTTAAAAAGAATACGCTGCCAATAGATGTTGCGCTTATCCAGGTTTCACCTCCCGACAGTCATGGATACTGTTCGCTTGGTACATCTGTGGATATTGCTTTATCCGCTCTGGAAAATGCCGCCCATGTAATTGCTCAGGTAAACCCGAATATGCCACGAACTCATGGTGATGGATTTATTCATATAAGCAAAATTAATGCATTGGTTTGGCATGAAACTCCGCTGCCTGAAGTTGATTATTCATCCAAAACAACAAACGTAATAGTTTCTATCGGTAAGAATATAGCGTCTCTGGTTGAAGATGGGGCAACCCTTCAGTTAGGTATAGGTAGTATTCCGGACCAGGTTTTGAAAAATCTTACCGGTCATAAAAATCTTGGAATTCATACAGAAATGCTTTCAGATGGGGTTATTCCGTTAATTGAAAGCGGAGTTATAAATAATAGTGAAAAAAAGCTTAACCGTGGGAAGTCTGTTACTGCTTTTATGGTTGGGACAAAAAAATTGTACGATTTCGTAAATGATAATCCGGCATTACGTGTCATGAACATCAGCTATGTGAATGATACCAGTGTTATCCGCCAAAATCCCAAAGTGGTAGCTATTAACAGCGCTATTGAAATTGATCTTACCGGTCAGGTATGTGCAGACTCCATTGGGAAATACCAGTTTTCTGGCATTGGCGGGCAGATGGATTTTATTCGGGGTGCTTCATTATCCAACGGAGGCCGGCCCATCATTGCTTTACCATCCGTTACTTCAAAAGGTATTTCAAGAATAGTACCTGTATTAAAAGAGGGCGCTGGTGTAGTTACCACCCGCGGACACGTACATTGGATTGTTACTGAATACGGAAAAGCTGATCTATTTGGAAAAAATTTAAAACAAAGGGGAAGGGCTCTGATTGAAATTTCACATCCTGACCATCAGGAAAGTCTTGAAAAGGCATTTTTTGAGCGGTTTTATAAACTTTGATCTACCAGGATCATATTAAATTGTGACCTCTATCATTTTATTGCCATCGGTTATGACCCATTTTTGTGTCAATAAAAAAACAAAAAAATTATGGCTACTTATAAAATTCACACATTAACATTCGATGAATCAATTGAAACCACTCCCAATTTATGGGGAAAATATGTAACATTTGTTGACTCACAAAAACCAAATGCTATAGGCTGGTACCTGGGATCTTTACTTATTCAGGGATGCCTGCTTGTTCCATTAACCTTCTTGCTGGTATATGCTTTAAATGGTCCGGCTGCATTGTTTCTGTTTATTAGCATGATATCCTTTTTTGTTACTGTAATTGCTAATATGGGTGGAGCAGGTTTTCGCATGACTTTTAATTCATTTGTAGTAAGTATAGCTATTCATTTGGCAATGGCTTTCTTTGCTATTCTCAATTATTACTATATCATACTTTAATATTGAACAGAGCTTATTTGTTCTGATAATAGAAAACGGTTCCGGTAACAAAGAACCGTTTTATAGTTTTACAGAAGCACAAATTCAGTAATATGAAAAGGAATATCAATTTACAGGAATTATCAAGAGATCACCATCATGGGCTTTTACTGGGCTGGAAGATCCGCCAGGGACTTAAATATTCAATAAGTCCTGAAGTTATTGCCGAGTATGTTGCTTATTTTTCTGTAGCAGCCCTTTATCCGCATTTCAGGGAAGAAGAAAATCATATTCTTTCTTATTTGTCTGATAATGATGAGTTTAAGACGCGTACGTTAAGGGAGCATGAAGATATTACCAGGCTCATTGATTTAATATCTGTACCACCGGTACAAACAGAAACACTTATTAAAATTGCCCAGCAAGTAGACGATCATATTCGTTTCGAAGAACGCGAATTGTTTCCATATCTTGAAAGCACATTGGATGATGACCAGCTTGAGAAAATCGGTGATGCAATTAATTCTAATCACCAGCCTTTTGTAGAAAACTATCCACTTGAGTTCTGGAAGACGGTTACAACTTGATCCTAAACTTCCTGATTATCTTAACTAAGTTTGCTCTGCACTCGATGATTATGGCTTGTGCCTGATGATTTATGCAAACAGGATGACCCCAAACACTTACAGTCCATCTTTATATAGAATAGTAGTAAGCCACTATCTGGCATCAGCAATATGCTTTTTAGTATTAGCGCTCATGCTGATTTTTTCTGCTGATGTATTTTTTGGTCATTATTTTCAGCCACGTTTACTTGCAATGACGCATATGGCTGCACTCGGCTGGGGAACATTGATCGTATTCGGAGCCTCCTATCAATTATTGGAAGTTATACTTGAAACAGAACTGTTCAGCCGCAAACTTGCCTGGTTAAGCTTTGGGCTATTCCTTCCGGGACTTAGTGCTTTAGTATCCTCTTTCTGGATATTCGATCCGGGTGTTTATATGCAGTCAGGGAGTATTCTGCTTCTAACTTCCATCTTAATATTTACTATTAATGTGTTTTTTACTGTTAAAAAGAACAAGCAGGAATCAATTCAACAGGAATTTATTATGACCTCCTGTTGGTGGCTGGCTTTTACTGCAATAGTTGGAACGTTACTCGTATTTAACTTCAGATTTGCATTTCTTCCGAAAGACCACCTTCATTTTTTAAGATTGCATGCACATATGGGAATTGCAGGATGGTTTTTATTACTGATAATAGGGGTAAGCGCAAAGGTTGTCCCCATGTTCCTGCTTTCACCCTACCAAAATAACAAACTGTTATCATGGAGTTATTATCTTATCAATGGTGCGTTGGTATTATTCCTGGTAGATACTTATTATTCCGGAATTAACTTCAAAACTTTTGGAATAGTGATAATTGGCGGGGCCGGGATTGGAATCTATCTGGTTTATTTATATAAATGTTTTCGTACCCGTATGCGCAATGTGATGGATCTGTCTATGATAAACACTTTCTTTTCATTCATCCTTCTTGCCGCTGCAGTACTGATCCTTCCTTTAATTATATACTATCATCTAAAAACTGATCCGCTTGCTATACGATACTCTATGCTTTATGGCACGTTGCTCTTTATGGGATGGATCAGCGCTTTAATATTGGGTCAGACTTTTAAAACCCTGCCTTTTATTGTGTGGGTGAAAAATTATGAGCATTTAACCGGAAAAACAGAAACGCCCCAACCGACTAATTTGGTGAAGAATACCTTGCTTAGGATACAATCAACTGCATTTCTAATATTTTGTCTGGCATTTTTTGCAGGATATCTAATTTCATCAAAAATGGTAATAAGAATTAGTCTTGTAAGTCTACTGTTTACTGCTGTTTTGTATCTGGTTAATATTATATGTGTGCTTTTACATAAAAAGAAAACTCCTGTGTATGATGAACTTTGATATTACAGATCAGCAGTCTTACTTAAAGCTGGAAATAATAGAATCCCTGCGGTTGGTTACCGATCCGGAATTAAATATCAATATAATTGACCTGGGATTAGTGTATGATGTAAAAATAGATGAAACCAGTAAATTAATAACTATAGAAATGACGTTGTCATCCAGATTTTGCCCCATGGGTGAAAGTATAGTTGCCGATGTTAAAAATTGTATTGAACAGCATTTTGACAACTATAACACAGAGGTTGCCATAGTGTGGGAGCCTGTTTGGTCTTACGATAGTATAACTGAAGAGGGTAAAAGGTTACTGGGTTTGTAATATGGATTGGATTAAGGAGAGTAAATATCCACAGCTGGCGATAGTTAACTTTATAATATTAACCTTTTTTGGGTTCTTATTGCGATTTATGCAATTATACCCTTTGCCAGGGTTCAATTATCAGTACCTGCTGCATGCACATTCTCATTTTGCATTTGCGGGTTGGATGTTCTTTTCAATAGCTATTCTGATTACCCATTCGCTTGCTTCAGTAACCAACTTCCGGCCTTATAAAACAGTATTTATTTTTGCCCACATAAGTGCATTCGGAATGTTAGTGACTTTTTCTTTACAGGGTTATAAGTTCGCTTCCATTGCTTTCTCAACCTTATTTATCCTTGTAACTTATTGGTTTACTTATCTTGTTTTAAGAAAAAATGGTCTTGGTGAAATGTGTTCAGCCTCAGGTAAATTTATTAAAGGCGGTTTATTTTACCTGTGTCTGTCTTCATTAGGTCCATTTGCTCTTGCACCTATAATTATCTCAGGGTTTGGAAATACACCGTTATATCAGAATGCAATTTACTTTTATCTCCATTTTCAGATGAATGGGTTTATGCTGTTAACTGCATTAGGGCTGTTCGCTTCAGGTTATCTTACAGTTAAATTAAATAAGAGTTCCAGAGTATGGCTTACGCTTTTTATTTATTCAACCATTCCATTGTTTTTAATATTTGTTTTGTGGACAAAACCGGCCGCGTGGGTCTGGATAGTGGCTTTATCTGCGTCTGTAGTAAATCTGGTCAGCTGGATTAAATTAGGTATGCATTTTAAAGAGGATTTAAAAGAACTTCCATTCCTTGTAAAAGCTTCTCTTTTTGCAATTACTTTTAAAACAGCTATCCAGGTAGTAATTTGTTTCCCCATAATAGGGGAGTGGGCATTTTTAAACCGTAATTTAATTATCGGTTATGTCCATCTTTTAACTTTAGGGTGCGTAGTACCTTTAATACTTGATCAATTTATAAAAAGAAATTTTCTGAGCGGTAAATATCTGCTCACAGTGAATTGGTTTTATATAACTGCTGTTGTACTCTATCTTGTTTTACTTTTTACCCAGCCTTTACTTTCACTCTTGTTAATTTTAATTCCACATTATCCAATATTATTGCTTTTGTTGTCGGCCATATTTCTTTTTGTTGGAGTATTATATTTTTTGCAAACGCGCCCTGATAGCTCCGTTTCAGCCTGATTTTTATAAAATGTGACTATTATTTTTTAAAAATGTGATACAGGTCACTATTTGTTAAATAATAAAAGATAATTTTGTCTTTTATTAATCATACAACAAATGGAAACTAATATCATTCTTGATGTAACCGTAATCGAGCCCCGGTTAAAACATCCCACAATCTTCAAGTATTTCGATGGCTTAGGGCAGGGAGACAGCTTCATTATTCACAATGACCACGATCCGAAACCATTGTATTATCAGTTGCTTGGAGAACGCGGAAATATCTTCACATGGGAGTATTTAGAAAGCGGCCCTGAGGTTTATCAGGTTAAAATCAGCAAACGGACAATCTGTGAGCAGGAGGTAACAATTGGTGAAATTGTTGCTAAGGATTACAGGACCGCTCAGGTATTTAAAAAGTTCGGAATTGACTTTTGCTGTGGTGGAAAAAAGACAGTAAGTGAAGTTTGTGACAGGAAAGGGATCGATGCAGAACTGGTTGAACAGGAATTGTCAGCAGTCAGATCAGGTGATAAAGGTAATAATCATGAGTTCCAAAAATGGGATGTTGCCTTCTTAACTGATTATATTATAAATACTCATCATCAATATGTTAAGGATAATACTCCGTTCATTTTGGAGCTGGCGCAGAAAGTTGCACGGGTTCATGGCGACCGTCATCCGGAAGTTGTTGATGTTGCCCGGGTTTTCAATCGTATTGCACAGGATCTGATGTTACATCTGATGAAAGAGGAAAAAATTCTTTTCCCCTTTATAAAGGAACTGGCACAAGCCAAACAAGCAGGAGCAACACTTCCTGAAACTTCATTTGGTAATGTTTCCAATCCCATTCAATTAATGGAATCAGAACATGAACAGGCAGGTGAAGATCTTGAAATTATCCGCAAGCTGACTTCCGATTACCAGCTTCCTCCTGATGCATGTAACTCATACACTATTCTATATAAAAAGCTTGAAGAATATGAAAATGACTTGCATGATCATGTTCATTTAGAAAATAATATCCTGTTTCCAAAAGCTATAAAGCTGGAAAGGGAACTCTCTGTAAATTAATGTTAAGCAGATAAATAGTTGATCAATATGCTACTATCAAAATCATGCGAATACGCTATCCGGGCTGCAGTCTATATTGCCTATAAAAGTCATAAAAATCAAAGGACTGGTATGATAGAGGTTGCTGAGGCTATAGGGTCGCCCATTCACTTTACGGGTAAAATATTGCAGGCAATGGCCAGACGGAAAGTTATCTCGTCAAATAAAGGGCCTCACGGCGGGTTTTACGTTAAAGATGACCGTTCTCTGTTTTTGATCGATATCATCAGAGCTATTGACGGATGCGAGTTATTCAGTGCATGTGTAATGGGTCTTCAGACTTGTTCTGACTTAAAACCTTGCCCGATGCACGCACAGATTAAACCGCTAAAGGATCAACTTTTAATAGAGTTTGGTAAAAAATCAGTTAATGAAATGGTATATGAATATGAGCAGAACAGATACTTCCTGAAATAAAAAAAATTTACCATAATAAAAGATAAGTAAGTCTTTTATTATATGATATAATGACAGAGATCACTTTTTAAGGTAAATAATATCATAGAGTAGTAACATTAACAAGAATACTTTTACAAACACATAGAGAAAAAATGAAAATTAAAATTCAATTACTAGCAACCACATTATTAATAGGCACAGCAACCTTATTCTACGCTTGCGGTGGTAATCAGACGCAAACAGAAGAAGAGAGTGCATCATCAAATGTTGAAAGCACCCAGGCAGCACCAGCTGCAGGTCCGGTAGACACCAAAGCAAAAAGCGATAGCAAGGGAGTAGGAAAGTTTACATCTGTTGAAGTTGGAGCCATTGATGCCGGGATGGCAAAGAAAGGCGAAGCGATTTTTGCAAGTAAATGTGCTGCCTGCCATCAAACTACTGATGTAAAAGTAGTCGGTCCCGGTTTAAAAGGAGTAACAGAAAGGCGTACCCCGGAATGGATCATGAACATGATTACCAATCCGGAAGAAATGACTAAAAGTGATCCTGTAGCTAAGGCCTTATTCGAAGAACACCTGGTACAAATGACATTTCAGAATGTAAGTGATGATGAGAGCAGATCGATTCTGGAATTCCTTCGTGAGAATGACACTAAATAACATATTAAATTAATCAATAAAAGGGGTTTAAACTAAAAAAAATGAAGTACTTATCACACAAATTAATTCTCGCTGTTGCAGGAGTTGCTCTACTGGGGTATTCCTGTAAGCCGGGAAAAGCAACAAATTCCATGTCGGGAGATGCTGCAAAAAGGGTTTATGTAGAGCCTGGAAAATATGATGAGCTTTACCTGTTTGCTTCCGGCGGCTTTAGCGGTCAGGTTGCAGCTTATGGTATTCCATCAGGTCGGTTGTTAAAGGTAATTCCGGTATTTTCCCAAAAC
>DASWTL010000009.1:0-18982 GCA_036402155.1 Sphingobacteriaceae bacterium
GCCGCTTTATTTATAGCTATATTTCCCTGACGCGCAAGCATGCCATTTTTAGCGCTGTTCAGAATGATACTAGTTCCATCTGAAAGTGTGAGCACAGCATGGTTCCCTCCCGGAAGAACGTCTTTATCAGGCACCTTATGAACCTTAACTTGAGTTTGCCGGCTGCCGGACCGGAGAATGAAATATGTTGACGATGCTATAAAAATGATTAAACTGGCAGCTACAGCTATCCTGGTTATGATCTTTCTGATCTTACCATCCTCTGGATGTGCAATACGTTGAAGCAATGCAGTCTCCATTTCAGCTTCTAGACGCTGCCTTTCATCAGCTGTGAGCATATTTACAAAGTCATCCTGGCTTTCGAAATACTGATAGTACGCCCTCAGAAACTCCTCCTCTTCGGGAGTTGACTTTCCTGAAAGGTATTTTTGGATAATTCTTTTTAACTCTGAAAGATTGTCTGATCTGCTCATGGGTCGCAACTATATACATGTACCCGGGAAATGAAAAACTCCCAAAAGAAATTTTAGAAAACAAGCTTTGACATAAGATCGGTTTATACGACCAATATGTATTTGGCACAGAGATTATGCTTAAAAATATAGCAAACAGATACGAAACTCAGGCAGAGTTTTCTTATCAGGTATAAATAAGGCAAGCTCATAGAAAAACGCTCCGAGCGGTTACGACCTGCCCCAGGCTGTTTGTTATTGACTAAATTAACAAAAGTTAACTGCAGGATTGAGTTTTTACGAGAGGCGGAAAGACATGTTTGTTATTCAGTCGATCAAAATCACTGTTTCTACCTTTCGTTGTCCGAAATGATCAAACCTCTTATTATCGGTTGGATAATTAACAGTTCCGTTATAAGGCTGCCCTTTAACAAACATGGTAGTAGAGCCACCTCCATCAATATTCATTGCTGATTTCGGGTTAAAATACCGCTTTAAAAATGCCGTGAGCTCCTTTGCCGACATACCCACAGCATTTTTATTTCTGCCGTCAACTGTAATTAATAATATTTTGCCGTCGCCTGTGGTGGCAATAGCTGTCCGGGGATGCCTGATACCCTGGTGTTTAATGGGGTCTTCATAGTACAATTTGCTAAGGTTCACACCTGTAGTATCAACGAATTTCAAACCGACAGGGTCATAGTTATAAATTAACATAGGCGCTCCTGTTAATATATTCTGACTTTTTTCAGTTGAGATATCTGACGGAGTGTAACTAATCTTAAAATTGTTTCTGTTGTTATCATAAGTGAACATCGCTTTATTTTTCCAGCTCAAAACGTGGTCTGAAGGAACTTCACTTTTCTGCAGGTCTACTCCATTAAGCCGGAGGTACAGATAATTTTTTACGCCATCTTTCTTTTCAAGGAAATAGGTGCCGTTGATACCTGCCTTTACATCCGGATACATATCTGCAAAAGCCGAAAGCGAGTCTTTATTCTTATCATAAGCTATGAACAGCTTTCCAATTTTCAGTTTTGGATCAAAGCTCAGAACATTAACGGTTTGGTTCGGAAAGTCCTTATCGGGAACATTTTTGTATTGATACCATACGAGATCTTTGCGGATCGTATCAGATACCCAGCCGGTTTTATCCAGCAGGGTCTGCTGTTTCGAGATATTAACTACCGGTCTTGTAGAGGAACAGCCAGTTATAATCAGTGCAATGGCGTATATTAAAAATTTCATTTTCAGCTATTTAATTTATTATTATTCAATGAGTTCAATTTATAACTTTTTTGATGGATTTGCTTATACGATCAGAAATTCTAATAAAACCTGCATCTGTTAGATGTGTACCATCTATGGTGGCCTCGTGATCATTGCCGATCAAATCCTTTGAACGTACATAATACAGGTCCTTTACTTTATCTTTTTTCAGCCTGGTATAGGCATTCCGGAACTCAATGTTCTGTTGTCGTGTTCTTTCTCCTATAAGCTGATCCCAGTGCCCTGTTTCCCTGAAAATACTTTCAACCATAATGATGGGAATACCTGGTTTTAATGACCGTAGTTTGCTTACAAAATCATAAGCCCGTTCCTTAATCTGCTGAGGTAGCGGGTTTGCCACACAATCCAGTATATATACATCCGCAGGAATTCTTGCCAAAACATCCACTATTTCCATTTCCATTTTGCCGCTTCCACTAAACCCCAGATTGATAGTCCCGATGCCCATCTTTCGTGATATGATCGATGGATATGCCATACCGGGGCGCGAGGCTGAAGCTCCCTGCGTAATGCTTGATCCATAAATTACCACATTTTTAACAGGGTGGGTTTGGGCGTCAGCTTTTTGTATAATGGCTGATGAATTAACACCAATCTTTACATCTTTAATTTCGGTATACAAAGGCAGATATAACCTATAATTTCTCAGTACGCCATCCAGGTTACTAATCAGGATAGCAGAATTTTCAACTCCTGTCGGTTTAGCTGAGGCGACATACTGCCAACTGCCATCCTTCATTCCATAGAGATCAAGCCCGTTAACTGCCAGCGGTGTCATGTTCCATTGATCTTTCCATTCCGCTAATCTCCAAACCAGTCGTATTGCCTTTGCATCCGTTTTAAATGAGATGAATAAGCCGGCTGAATTTAAGGCCAGCTTCTGAACGGACCGAGGTAAGAACCGCCTATCCAGGGTATCTAAACGATGATAATTGACTGAAGAAGTAAACCCGCGCCCGCTAACACTAAGGTGATGTCCATCAATGAACTTGAACGCAGTTGAATCCTGACCCATGGCAGCGGCAGAAAGTGATATGAAGATGAAAATGGCTGCAACTTTCCTGAATAACTGTATCACAGAATAATGCTGCTATTTTATTGATAACTCCATAAATACGGGATAATGGTCAGAGTAGAAGTCTGTAAAATCATCCACTACTACTTTTGAAGAAGCAACCTTGTTTTTAAGGTCTTTACTTACAAAAATAAAATCTATCCTGGAGGTAACATCGGGAGTGTTTTTCGGCTCAAACTTCTTGGGATGGATCGTTTTCACAAAGCCGGGGTGATATAATTTCAAACCATCGATAAAACCAGAATTCAATACCTTTGAAATAACCTGATAATCAATTTTGTTATCGATAAGCTTCTTTCTGGGCGGATATGTTTTTTCGTATTTTATAAGGTTTTGAACGAGGCGGCCATCCAAATAATTTAAGGAGTCCTGTGGCGAAACTGAATTAAAGTCCCCCATTAATATCCACTTCTTTTGCGAGGGCTGGCTTCTGATCTCTGATAAGATGACATCTATTTCCTGTCTTGCTTTCCGATAATCAAATGGTGTTATGTGTAAAACACCTATGGAATATCCCCTGATTTCTGCAAGAATAAAACCCCGGTCCATGTTATCCGTGATTTTTTTAACGTTACTGATCGGATATCTGGATGTTAAAGCAACCGGATATTTCTCCCCCTCAATTAAAAGCACCGCGTAGGGATGTCCGTAGTTCGTCGCCAGTTCTTCCAGACTTGCCTGGGTAAATCCGGTAACTTCCTGTAACGCAACTATGTCCGGGTCTATTTCTTTGATCCACTTCGTAAATAATGGTTTTCCGGCGGCAGCATCTAAACGCATTCCCTGAAGAATGTTGTATGTTAGTAATCGCAAGCTTTTATTCTGCCCGGATGATTGGAAAGGAGCAAAAAAGAATAGCAGCGCACTGTATATAAATAGTGAAAATTTCATGTATGTAATTTGCTTTTAGCGACTACGAGTCAGTTCATGCATTGAAGTATAAAAAAAGAGTTAGACCGGTATTAAATCTGCTGCTCACACTTAAGCAAGCAGCAGACTTAGTTATTTCCAATTAGGATTTTGCACCAGATTTTTATTGAGATTTAAGTCTTCAACCGGAATTGGATACAGATAATCCTTACTTTCATCAAACCTCATCGTAATGGCTTTTAGAGGATCAAAATTACCTGAAGTACCATTGGTCAATTTTTTCTGATTCACATTTACAATACTTGAAGTTCCTGCCGGAGCCCCTGAAGCATTACCATTGTGCAGATAAACATCAGCTTTACCATCGTTATTGAAATCATATGCACCCAACCCAGGGAAATAGATTCCTACAAGGGGTTTCTCCATTTTTTTACCTTCTTTCCACCGCATCAAATCATCCCATCGTAAGCCTTCATTAAACAATTCGATTCTGCGCTCACGCCTGATTTCCAGTATAACGCCTTTGTTTATGCCGGGATCCACATTAGGATACATAGCTGCCATATAAGCGTCAGGATTGGAATTTGCATTTGCTAAGTTTAGATGTGGCATACCCACTCTGTCACGGAGTTTATTTACTGATTTATCAAGATCAGCCTGGGTAAGCGTACCCAGTTCTGCTTTTGCTTCGGCATAAATCAATAATGCTTCGGCATATCTGAATAAGATAAGATCAAAATAGGAGCTGCTGGATGCCCACTGATCACGCGTGGATAAAGCTTTGATAACACGGTAGCCGGTTGTTGTAATATTCATATTTACGGGCTCCCGTACAGTTTCACCATATGCCGCAAAATCAGGACCGGCAACTGTTTGAGTTAAGCGGGGGTCCCGACCCTGCATCTCCGCATAAAACTGATGTGTTTTATAGTCCGGCTTATCTGTAAAACGTGTACCGTCCTTCATCAGATAACTGTCGATCAAATCCTTAGGAACGCCATATGCGCCATATGTGGGGGATGTCATCGCATAATTGATCGTGTTTCTACCAAATGTTGGGTTAAAATCCCTGGCAAGAATCGTTTCAGTAGCATCCTGATTAATTCTGGCAAACAGCTCGCGGTATGCTGTATTAGCCCCTCCGGTAGTAAAAACCTTATAAGCATTTGATTTAATCAATTCCTCAGAGGCGGAAGCTGCTTCGGCTAATAAAGGGGCGAAATCACCCAAATTATGGTATTTCCGGTAAGTTCCTTCAAACAAACATGCCCTTGCCTTTAGAATTAAAGCCGTATACCCGGTAATATTATTTAGCTTTTTTTCCTTTGGGATATTTGCAATAGCATAGTCTATATCAGAAATTATAAAGTCCATCACTGCCTTCCTTGAATCCCTGGCTTTAAAAAGATCGGGATCATCGGCCTTCAACACCTTATCGTAGATGGGAACCTCACCAAACATTCTCAATTTATTGTAGTAAAAATAGGCTCTGAAAAATCGTGCAATGCCCCCATATTTTAGCTTCGCCGCCTGGTCTGGACATTTTTCATAGTTTTCAAGAAAATAATTAATTGATCGAAGGTCGGTCCAGTTCCATCCGCCACTGCCCCGGCTTACAGGCAGCACCCGGGCCCCTTTAGCCCGGTCTGCAATAATCAGTGGAAGAATATTATCAGATGATGCATCATCTGTATATACTTCGGTAGTCTGAAGCATTTCATAAAAGCCGTTGGTATAAACCTCCAGATCTGTAGCGGTATTAAAGAATGCCTGGGCGTCTATTTTATCCTGAGGAATAGTATCCAATTTGTCTGTACAACCTGCAATAAAAACAGTCGCAATTACAAACAACACGTTATATATCTTTTTCATGCTGATTTCTTTTAAGGTTAAAGGGATAGATTAATTCCTAATGAGTATGTTTTACCCATGGGGTAATCCTCCAGTCTTGCCCTGTTTACTGCTGACCCGGGACTCGAATAGTTTATTCCTGAGCCCGCCATTTCCGGATCAACATATTTTGTCAAATCTCCAAAACGCCAGGTGAACATATTTTCTCCACTAAAATAAATGCGTAGCCGTTCAATTTTGACGCGTTTTGTAAGCTTTTGAGGCAACGTATAACCAAACGTCAGGTTTTTTACACGCATGTATCCTACATTGGTTAAATAGTAATCGTTCACCTCACCTAAAGATCTTCTTGCACCCAAAGCCGCATACCCCCTGGAAATTTGTGGATAGGTATTCCCCGGGTTTTCAGGCGTCCAGGAATTGCTTACTAAATCTTTACGAATAAAAGACAGGTATGGGCGTTCATAAGATCCCCAGAAAATATCGCCTGTCGGATACCAATCCTGGCGTGCTACGCCAGCGCCCGCCATCGATAAATCAAAAGATTTCCAGTCGGCACTTAGATTAAATCCGAATGGGAATTCGGGCATTGCGTTTCCAATTTCAACCAGATCACCATGATCTTCAAGAGTATATTTGCCTTTGTTGATAGCACCATCACCATTTACATCCAAATATTTAATATCACCAGCCCTCAGTCCTTTCCATTGGCTGTTTTGGACAATATTTAACTCATAGTTGTATACCTGGCCCAAACTTGCTGATGGATTTGTGAATGTTGCCTGATATGCCTGGGCTTCTTCATCGCTCTGGAACTGGCCACCAATCTTATATCCATATATAGCGCCCAATTTCTGACCCTCCCAAAAGGTACTCATTAACCCATTCGGATTAGGATACTTGGTTATAACCCCATTGAAATTATACAAACTGGCACTCGCTCTAAAACGGAATGGTGAACCTTTAATATTAAAACTGTTATTAAAACCAAGACTTAGTTCAAAGCCCCTGTTTCTTAAACTTGCAATATTTTCCTTTGGCTCAGGGGCACCAAATACAGCAGGCAAAGGCTCGCCAGTCAGGTACATCCCTTCAATATTTTTTTCATACCAGTCAAACGATGCAGTCAGCCTGTCCTTCAGAAAGCCCACATCTGCACCGATATCGATGGTTCTGGAATTTTCCCAGCTGACCACACTGGGCAATGGTGAAGGGGTGCCTACATAATTCATTTTGCCATTATCTACAAGCCAGGAGGTTTGTCCTGTGGTTAAAATCTGGGAGAATGTATACAGGTCAATATTCTGATTACCTAGTTTGCCATAAGATGCCCGAAGCTTCAATGAACTGGCAATTTTTTCTAACGGCTTGTAAAAGTTTTCCCTGCTGATATACCATCCTGCTGATACAGAAGGAAAAAAGCCCCATCGGCTGCTTTGTGGAAAGCGCGAAGATCCATCATACCGCGCATTCACCTCCAGCAGGTATTTGTTTAAAAAGTCGTAGTTAAGTCTTCCAAAATATCCCTGAACAGCCCAGTTGGTACCTGAGCCGGTTGCACGAAGTAAATCGGTTCCTAAATTCAGACTTGAAAGGTTAGATACCAGTAATCCCCCCTGTTCAGCAAGTACATTGTCAGAGTGGGCATCTTCCTGATTGTATCCAAGTAATAGTTTTACATGATGTTTGTCTTTGAAAAGGTTTCTGGAATACGTGCCATACACATTTAATGCGTTATAATAGTTGCGGTTGCGGGTTTCGGTCAGTCTGTTTAAACCGCCAATAGCCGGGGTAACCCGGGCGGTTGTTAAATAGTTATATGGATTTAGACGCGTAGAATTAGCAATATGGTTAATGGTATTGCTGTAGTCGATATTGAAAACCAGATCTTTAAGCGGAGTTATTTTGGCACTCAAAATATTTACGAACTGTTCCGAATAACTTCGGACGTAATTATAACCGTCTTCCAGAGCTCCCTGGGAACCCGTTCCCATCATATCATACGGTATCCCGTCTATTTTGTTGGGCTGGAACGGAAAAAGGAAATACCAGGTGGTAGTACTCCATGGCCCGCCATAACCGTTTTTATAACCCCCATATTCAATCTGGTTATCCGTGCTTACCTGGATGTTATCCGATATCTCCAGCCAGTCGTTAGTCTTTAAGTTGATTTTTCCACGGATATTGTATTTAACCAGATCGGCATCAACAATATTCTGGATTGTAGTATTCTTATAGGCTCGTCCGGATAGATAACCTTGAATCTTATCTGTACCTCCGGCAACAGAGATATTATGATTCTGCCCAGGCTGCCATTTTCTAAAGAGGTAATTATACCAATTGGTCTTATCGTAAAATTTGTACGTTCCATTTGGTTGCACTTCCCTGAATGGCTGCAACTCGCCAGCAGCGACTTTCTTTAACTTGTCCCAATCATCATCACTGGTGTAGCCCGTATAGGTTGTGCCGTTATAACCCGTAAGTGCAGCATCCACCGTTCTTCCATAAAGATATGGATCCGAAATAAAATCTGTCCGCGTTATGGGTGTAGTTTGGGCGAAATTATTTGAATACTCAACCTGAACTTTCCCTTCTTTTCCTTTTTTTGTTGTGACGAGAATTACACCAAACGCGCCCCTTGCACCATAGATAGCAGATGATGCTGCATCTTTTAATACACTAACGGTTTCCACATCCAGCGGATTAACGCGGTCCAGATTTCCCTGAATTCCATCGATCAACACTAATGGTGATCCTCCATTTATAGAATTGAAACCCCTGATGTTTATATCCGGCAATTCGCCGGGATTGCCATTATTTGACTGGATATTTAAACCTGGAAGCAAGCCTTGTAAGGAAGTGATAATACTGGATGCCGGCCGTTGTTTAATATCATCCCCAGTAATCTGCGAGACGGCGCCTGTCAGGTTTTCTTTCTTTTGTGTTCCATACCCAACAACTACCACCTGAGCTAAAGCGCGGATATCTTCCTTTAAAACTATATTAAGATCATTCCTGCCATTGGTTGAAACCTCCTGGGTTATAAACCCTAAATAACTGATTACCAACATAGCATTGGCATCAACACCCTTAATTTCGAATCTGCCCTCATTGTCAGTACTGGTTGCAAGATCTGTACCTTTTACCTTTACAGCGGCCCCGGGAAGAGGCTGGCCTTTTTCGTCTGTTACTTTACCTTTAATATTAATCAGCAGGAAAGCTTCTGGTAATTTTATCGGGTTATCACTTCTACTTACAACAACCGTGTTATTCTTTATAGAGAACTTCAATTCTATATCCGGAAAGTACTTTGTGAAAACCTCCTTCACCGTTGAGTTTCTAAAGTTTACATCCATAGAACTCGCCTGGCTTAATAGATCGCCATCGCAAATCATACTGACACCGGTTTGCCTGGTAATTTCGGTAAGCACCACTTCAAGCGGTGCATTCTTCTGTTTTAAGGTGACTTTTTGCGCGAAGCCGTTTGCATTCACCTGAACCAACAGAATTGTCGAAAAAAGTATAATCAGATTGATACGCATAATAATCTGTCTTCTGTTTGCTGTACAAAAAAGAAGCAACCAATTTCCTGTACTAAGCAATGATTCTTTAAACAGGCTGGTATTAAACCAACCCATCCGGGAAGTGTAAAAATTCATACATTTGTTTGTTTGGGTTTATATTCTTTGTGCTAGACCATCAAGTTTTTCCGCCATGCGGAAGGGTAAATCCAGACATTGCCAGGGGTGGGTCGAAACACTCCTGGTTTTTTCTTTTGAGTTACCGTCATTCTTCGTATACTTTATTTCATAACTATTATTCTCCTTCCTTTGCCTGAGGCATCCCCAGGAACTACTTTAAAATGAGCA
The DNA here is from genome assembly GCA_036402155.1 of Sphingobacteriaceae bacterium. Taxonomy (GTDB): domain Bacteria; phylum Bacteroidota; class Bacteroidia; order Sphingobacteriales; family Sphingobacteriaceae; genus DASWTL01. Next base: position 9,408 of record DASWTL010000009.1, read on the forward strand.
ACTTTAGATAATTCAATTAATTCAAGTATATCGGCAACATTTTGGAACTTTGACACATTGGCCCAAACCCGTCGTTGCGGCACACCATCGGGATAAACCACCTCCACATCATACCACCGTGCTATCTTACGCATAGCACTTTCCACCGGTTCATTCCGGAATATAAATTTGCCATCCTTCCAGGCTACTGAAAGATCCGTATCAACATCAGAAACCTTGAGCGTACCATTTGCAGAAAGTTCAGCCTGCTCACCCGGTTTAATCACTTTGGCGATATCTTTTGATGTAACAACCTTTACTGAACCTTCCAAAAGTGTGGTTACAGGATTCTCATCTGTGTATGCGTTCAGGTTAAAATGCGTTCCTAAAACTTCTACAACCTGATTATTACTAACCACTTTAAAAGGCATTGATTTATTGTGCGCAATTTCAAAATATCCTTCTCCTTTCAGTTCGACTTTACGCTCCGAACCGGTAAAATTTGTCGGGTATTTCAACGATGATGCAGCATTCAGCCAAACACGGCTTCCATCCGGAAGCTTTACCTGATACTGTCCCCCACGAGGGGTCTCAATGGTGTTAAACTGATTTCCCTCCTGATGATCTGTATTTATTACTTCATAAATAATCTGGCCGTCGCCTGACTTTTTTATCCTGATTCCGGCCTGCTCAGCAATTTCACCTTCAGGAACATCTGTAAGGGAGATCTTTTTCCCATTTGATAAGGTTAAGAAGGCTTTATTTCCGCCAGGCCCGATGTTGCTAACTATGTCCGTTTTCGCAGGTGGTACTCCAGGCCCCGATGCTTTGTAAGAATAGAAATACAACCCAAAAGAAAGAATAACCAGAATTGCTGCGGCAGCCGCTATACGTGGTAAAAGCCATGTTTTTGCGGGTTTCGCAGTTTTCGTTTGGATTTCATTCCACGCAAGATCGACATCACTGATACGGTCGTTATCTGCAATCTCAAACTGGTCAGCCATATTATGGTGCAAATACCAGCTTTCTAAAAAGGCCTTATCTTCTTCAGTGGCATTTCCTGCCTGATATCGACTTGTTATTTCGTTTATTTCTTTTTCCGTCATTACTACCAGGTTAATTGGAACCCATATAGCAGTAAGGCAGGTAACTAAACCAGAACAGGTAGATAGAATTGAAAAATGTTAGTTATGAGTTTATCAAAAACAGGAAATAAATAAAAATTCCAAGCTTTACCCTTAAGATCTTTAAGGCATTGGTAACTTGCTTGCTAACCGTTTGGTCAGAAATATTGAGTTTTTCCGCAATCTCATGATGGCTTAAATGAGCTTTCCTGCTAAGTTCGAAGATCTCCCGCATTTTAGAAGGAAGCCGGGCGATCTCACCTTCAATAAAGTCCGTTAGCTGACGCTCTCTTATCCTATAATCGGTCTCTATATTATCTTTTATGGAAAAGGACTTCATCGCATCCAGGTATTTCCCCTGAACCTGTTTATGCGTAATCTTATTTAATATTGCATTTCTAACTGCTTTATACAGATAGCCTGACAGGTTATTATCTATATTGATCACTTCCCGTTTATCCCATAAGTAAATAAAAACCTCCTGAATAACATCCCTGGCTTCTTCCCTGTCACGAATTTTATTCAAGGCATGCGCATGCAGAATATATTTATACCGTTCGTAAATTTCGGTAAAAGCCTCCCTGTCTCCCTCTTTTAAAAGAGATGACAATACAGCATCGCTCAGGAGGTTATACTTTGACATCGGGTGATTCAGCTAAACGAATTTAACAAATTAATTGAACTTGGAGAAAGTGCAGGTTACTAATCCTGGAACACATCCCACTTTGCCTGCTGATTCTCTTCAGATCTGAGCCTTATATTTACTCACCTGGATGAAAAAAATTAACCGGCGATTTTAACCTGAATTCCTCCATCAACATCTCACTATAATCATCCTTAAAGTGTTCCATTCCCCATTCAATCATGCTATCTATTAAGTTCCTTAATGAGGCTCCCTGGTCAGTAAGGGCATAAGTTACCACATACGGCGCTTTAATTCCTTCAACCGTCCGTGAGATCAACCCGTCATTTTCCAGTTCGCGCAACTGTTCCGTTAAAATCTTCTTGCTGATCTTAGGCATTGCCCGCTGCATCATGCTAAACCGGTTAATATCAGATCTGATAAGATAAAGGATAATCGGCTTCCATCGCCCCGACATCAGGTTTAAAACCCTTGTCATGATGCAAATTCCGGCGTCATAGGTTTGGTATTCCATAAGACTGAATTTAGTAAAAAAACGATAAGTTACTAAATGGTAACTTCTTGACGACAGGCGTTGCTACCTGTATCATTGCATCAAAAACATAAAATTATGCCTAAAAATTTAAAAATGGTTACCCTTTACAGTCATATTCTGATGTTATTAACCTCGGTTCACCATGTGTACGGAGCAGTCATTTATAATACACCCTGGCGGCTTCATGTTCTTTTTCTCAGTATTCCTGTAATTTCTGTTACAGCCTTATTAACCTACTTTATAAAAAGGAAGGACAACCTTAAAACCAGTTTGTTATTCTGGCTGCACTGGAGTATTATTCTTACCGGATCAATTGCTTTAATTGGTATTTTTGAGGGAGTTTACAATCATTTCTTCAAAGACCTTCTGTTTTATGCGGGCGTTGACCGGTTCACTTTGCTGAAGCTTTTTCCTCCTCCGACTTATGAAATGCCTAACGATCTGTTCTTTGAACTAACCGGTGTACTGCAGGCAGTTGTGGCAGTATTTCTGATCAATCAATTCGTAAGACTAACCATTCTGGTATTTAAGCCGGGAACATGAGTAATCAGGAATATCCGGAACACGTAGATAACTTAACTTTCAGGATAACGCTTCAGGAGCCGGCCCTTCAGGCCTGCGCTTATCTTCTGGCAATGGAATAAACTCCAGGTTATCAGCAGGGGGCAGACTGATTCTTCCTTCTTTCCAGTCTGCCTTCGCTTGTTCAATCCGTTCTTTTCTGGAGGAAACGAAATTCCACCAGATATGCCGGTGTCCAAGATGCTCTCCTCCCAACAACATCAATACAGTATGCTCTTTTGCAATTACTACCGGGTCTACACCTTTTGTAAAAACCAGCAACTGGCCAGCCGGATAGGTAGTGCCGGAAACTTCCAGACTTCCATGTGCTATATAAATTCCCCGTTCTGAATGTTCACGGGGCAATCCAAAACGTGCACCCTCATCCAGTATTACATGCAGATAGAACAATGGAGAGTGTGTTTTTACCTGATTGGACAATCCATAGGCACTTCCTGCAATCAATCGCATCCATATTCCTGAATCGGTAAAAACGGGCAGCTGAATTGCAGCATAATTATTAAAAGCGGGTTCCGTTTCTTCATCCCTCTCAGGTAAGGCTACCCAGGTTTGAATCAATTCAAGTCCGCCACCAGTTAATACCGATGGGTCTTCAAATCGCTCGGAGTGTGAAATACCTTTTCCTGCGGTCATCCAGTTCACTTCACCCGGGCGAATAATCTGTTCCACACCAAGGCTGTCGCGATGGGTCACCTGACCGCCAAAAAGATAACTCACCGTAGATAACCCGATATGCGGATGCGGCAGAACATCCATGGAGGTTGTAACCTGCGGCTGCGGCGCTACCGGCCCCGCATGATCCATAAAAATAAAGGGGCCAATCATCCGGTGAAGCCGGAACGGCAATATCCTTTTCACGTCCATACCGGGAGCAATGGATGCTTTCCGGGCCTCTATTACGATATCAAGCATAAGGTAAATACAAACTGTAAGGTACGGGTTTTTAAGGACAGTATAAAGCAAATAGGTAAACAGAGAGGGAGACCAAAAATCTTAATCCTTCACGAAACGATCATGTTGTATGACTTGAAGGTAATAGATACAGTACAACAAAAAACACCCGACAAACAACTTCGTCTATCCCCATGTTTTCCAAAGCCCTTATTGGACAAGTATGGAAGTGTTACCACTATGCAGGGCAGAATTTCTCACAGCAGAAGACATCCGGGATCACAGTCATTAAGTACAAAGTAAAATTGGAGGAACACGACACATACCCGTCAGCAGGCAGATACGTTGGCGATGATGGGTTCCATAGAAGCCTTCATTTGCTCAACCTGAAAATAATTTTGAGCACTTTTGAGCAGCTCCGGTATGGGCGCTGAAACAATCCTGATTCTTTATTCAATAATCTGCTGAGTCCACTGCGGGGAAACCCTGCCGGAACTGAGACTGGTATTTAAGTCAGGATATAAACTTAAATCAGGCGGTATTAAAAAAGGCTACTTGTGAGTTACTTTCTTAAAAACAACAACCAATATAGTAATAGCCATACCGGAAAACAATGATATAATAATCAACTCCGGAATGCCGATAACCATATTTAATGGTTGAACCATAATTTTAGTTTGCGCCTGCACATTATTCATCTGTAAAACAAATAATAAAAGGAAGGCAACGATTGATACTACTTTTTTCATTTTTTTAGTGTTTAGATTAACTATAATTTGAGAGCGTCAATTTATACACTGATATAAAATGTCAGTCAATTGCCGTACCAAAAGCTCATCAAATCTTAAATCGTCCTAGACATTAATTGTGGTTACAAAGTCCGGGGATTTTCGCATCATTTCGGGAAAATCGGGGAACTTTTTCCCCAGGCAACGAAAGAAAAATCTTAAAAGGTAAGGGGTTCCTGTTGAATGGTCCAGATCATTGCAGTATCAGGGAAGGCAAAACGATAACCCGTTCCTGTTTCATAATACTAATTTTTTATAGTCTCAAACAATAAGATTTTCCTTAATGGGCGTAAAGTTTAGAAAAAATCCAATTAAGGTGGGGTTTTATCGTCTATACTTATTCAGGTAAATATCACATTACCTTTATTTCATGAATAATAAACGTATCTTCTGACTTCTGAAACTTCAGTACATATATTCCAGCCGTAGATGCTTTAAATATATAGTTAACCAATACCGGGGTAATTACCTGAGGGCAAACATCGCCTTTATATAAAACTTTGCCGGTTATCACCCTTACGTTACCTTCAATGATCTCCTTCAGTTGGCCCGCAACTGCACAACCATCGTTGCCAAACAGGGTAACTTTTAAAATCACTTCCTCACCAGGCTTTGCCGTGTTGCTTCCCTCTACGTGAGTAACTACTGATTTTTGTTAGTGTGTGTCCAGGTTTTCCTTATCACAACCACTTAAAATAGAACTGGTCAGCAAAATCAGGATGGTATTACAAATTATTTTAAAACGATTCATGGACTCTGATCTAAAATACGTTTTTACGTTTCAAAGTGCTACACGGGTTTCTTCTTTAACCTCAATACCAGTCTTAAGGTTGCACCAAAGTACCAGCATTTTTTAAGGGTAGACAGGACGAGACAGGTTGTACCAAAAACCAAGATTAAAGTATAGTTTAAGTATATATAAGGTATAGTTAAAGCATATATAAGGTATCCTTATTAAGATATACTTTATATATATTTCTATATTGTTAAAAGATTTTGTTATATATTAGTATATAGTTAATTTATCTACTATCATGGCTATATTAAAGAGCAATCTGGAGTTTACCGGCAGTATCGGAAACCTCTCGGCTTACAAGCTACCCGGTACAGGGAAAACCATTCTTCGGACCAAAGGAGGAGCCAAAAAGAAAACCATTCTCAAATCTCCTAAATTTAAGCTCACGCGGGATAACTATACCGAGTTCAGCGGGTGCGCCAAAATGGGCGGAAGCATCCGCAAATCCATGCTTCCCATGGCGCCGCTGGCCGACTATAATTACACCCCTATCCTCAATGCGCTGGCAAAAATAATTCAGCGATCAGACACTGAAAGTGCACGCGGCGAGCGAAATATCTATTTGTCGCGCAACAAGCATCTGCTAACAGGCTTCAGTCTGAACCGCGATACATCTTTTGAAAGCATTGTACGGCACCCCGTGTATTGTACTATTGACCGCCACCATAAACGTGCTGTTGTCCAGCTACCTGAGTTAATACCCGGGGTTAACCTCCTGTTCAACAGACAATATCCGGTGTTCCGCTTTGTGATTAATCTGGGTTGTGTTGCAGACCGGCATTTTTCGATTTACGGATACCAGGGTGATCAACTGGAGAACCGTTGCGTGTATACCGACTGGCACCATGCTACGCAGCAGTTTCAGGCAACAGAAGTTTCGGTAGAGCTAATAAACACTGCCGAACTTCGGGAGGATACCACGCTGATCTTATCGGTGGGGATACAAATGGGCATGCCGGTTACTGACACGGTAACCAGGCCCGTGAAATATGCAGGTGCGGCAAAGATTATGGGGGTGGGGTGATTAAAGAACTCATAGTAATATATTGAATGCAAGATGACCTTAGTGTTCTGTAATGTCGTTTGGAATTGGACGAAATGATATATTTTGGCCACTTACGGTTACGTTTGTCGTAAAAGTGCCGTAAAGAAGACGTATAAAAATCGTGATATAAACGAACCCGGCACTGTACATTTGTTTAAAAGCAAAATATGATCACTTCCCCCGGCAAAAAAGTAAAGGAGCTGCGGCTCAAACAAAATTCATCCCAGGAGGAATTAGCAGAAGCTGCGCAACTGAGTCTTAGAACTATTCAACGGATAGAATCCGGAGAATCAGAACCAAGAGGAGATACGTTAAAGCGGCTGGCTAAGGCACTTAACGTAACCGTTGATGAACTCACTGGTGAGACAGAAAAAAAGGAATTACGGCAGGACAAAACTTTCCTGATTTTAATCAACCTTTCGGCACTCAGTTTCATGATATTTCCGTTACTGGGAATTATAGTACCTCTGATGATTTGGATGGCAAAAAGAGATGAAATTCAGGACATGAATGAAACCGGAAAAAAGATACTGAATTTCCAGATATCTGTGGCAATTGTACAATTACTCATTTTTGCTTCTATTTCAACTATGATCTTTAATATTTCAGAACACTCCGAACCTCGAAATATGTTCAGTACATTTAAAATAATAATGGTATCTCAGCTGGTGCTCGGATTGTATAATGTTGTGATGATCGTAATAAATGCAATCCGGATCAGTAATGGTGATAAGGCGAAGTATGTACCCGCGCTACGATTTTTGGGTTAGGCAGGCTCATGGGATTCTCATCACTACGACTTGGTTCGTGCCCCACGAACCAATCAACCTGGGACAAGAACCAAGGCATGGGCGTTTCTTTATTCAAATTCTTGAGTTTACCCTCTGATTAGTAACTGCAGGAGATGATTTCATTAAAAATCTTATTAGCTTATTTCTGTAAAGTTTAACATTTGAAAGAAGGATTATAAGAAACCTTTTAGAAATTGTACCTTGTAATACATGGGGTGGAAAATTAAACCTATATGTTCGACACTTGGCGTATTGATGCTGTATACAGTTTTAGAAGCTAGTGCTCAGGTCGTGAAAAAGCCAGTTCAAATTACCAGCGCTCGTCTTGATAGTTATTCTGGTCGTTTCGCTGCTTCTCAAAACTTTATCTTAACATTTAGCAATGCTGGCGACCATTTAAATCTGAGTATCCCTGGACAGCCTACAATAGTTCTGTTACCTGAATCCCAAACCAAGTTCTATATAAAAGAAGATCCAGAAATTACAGTAGAATTTGTTGCTGGTTCCAATGGACAAGTGAATGAAGTGATAATGACGCAAGGAAGGCAGCTAGTTGCAAAACGGATTGGAAATGAAGCTTACGATCCACTTAAGCAATATTCCGTTGAGCAGTTAAAGGCTGATTTCAATTTTTTAAGATCGACGTTAGAAAAAGTGCATCCAAGACTGTATGAATTTACAAATAAAGTGCAGGTCGATCATCTTTTTGATAGTCTCCATCGCGCAATCGATCAACCAATGAATGAAATTGAGTTCAGGTACTTCTTATTACCTGTAATTGCCAAAATCCATTGTGGACATACAACATTGCAACAATCTATCCAGTTCTCACAATATCGGCCTTCTTTACTTCCTCCTTTTACCTTGTATTATGAGGGTAAAAAAGCATTTGTATTAAGTAGCGCTGTTGCTTCTTTGACGCCAGGCACAGAAGTTCTTGAGATTAATGGAATGTCTGCAAATGAAAGGATAAATGAATTACTTAAAAGGGTTACTGGTGATGGGATTCATCTTAATGTACAATACTTCCTTTTAAACAAACCGATGAGCTGGTTTTCATATGAGATACCATTTTGGTTTAACGTTAGCGATTATAAACTAAGGATTATAAATAGTGATCAAAAGGCAACTAACCTTACAGTAAAATCGATTGATATGCCTCAGTTTATTAAAAGTATACCACCTCCTGCACCCGTCAGAAACGAATTGCAGCTGTTAGCTGGCAGGAAGACCGCAATCTTAAGATATCCACGCCTGGATTTCCCTACTGATTCCATGAGGGACAAGTTTCTTGCAACAACCTTTAATAATCTTAAAGGAAAAGGCATTCGTAACTTAGTTATAGACTTACGAGGAAATGGTGGTGGAAAACCAGATAATGCGGTTGCATTGCTTAAGTATTTAATGAAGAAAGATTTCATCTACTCTAAAACCCTTACTGTTAAAGACGCAGCTCATTTGACACAGCTTACAAAAGTCCACGACAATCGTTATAAAGGCAATCAGTATTATTTAATTGATGCTGGCTGTTTTTCTTCAACAGGTCATTTATTATCTCTGGTTCAATATTATAAGCTTGGTAATGTTTTCGGGGAATTAGCTTCAACAAGCTATTCCTCCAACACGAATGGATTTCCTTACCCATTGCCTAATAGCAATCTGGTGTTAAACTGTCCAGATGGAATTTATGAGACAGCTGTAACTGGATTTAAAAGAGCGGATGGCATTGTTCCTGACCATATTATCGATACCAGTTTTGAAGATGTATTAAAGCGAACAGATCGCACTTTGAATTTTGTCCTAAGTCTTATCAAGTAACATACTCCACGCCTTCGTGCCCCCACGAACCAATCAACCTTATAATTCATTAAGAAATTTTCTCGTTTTCTTATTTTTATCCGCTGGGAACCAATCTTTTCCCACAGAAAGCTCAAATCGTATATTGAGCATGGTACAAACAAGTTGTTATAGACTCCTTAACCGTATTAAGTAATTCGGGGAAAGATTGATGTTTTTGCGTTTGTTATCATGCCCAATCACATTCACATGATCTGGAGGATAAATGGATTAAGTGGCAAGGAATCCTCTCACAATTCATTTCTCAAACAGCACATCAATTTAAGAAAATGCTTATAAAAGAAAACCACGCTAAACCTGAAGATTTCAAAGTGACAGCCATAAATAAATAATATGAATTTTGGTAATGTAATTCCTTAGCTATCGAATTATTTACCAGAGAGTCTTAGATTGGTTCGTGGGGTCACCATAGCCGTTAACCTAAGATTTAAATATTTCATTAACAATACAATAGCTCGATTTCCTTCCTTTTCGGGGTTCAATGAGGAGGTAGTTAATCAGAGGAGTGATAAATATCTCAAGCCAATTTGTTAAAGACATCTGT
>DASWTL010000010.1:0-11082 GCA_036402155.1 Sphingobacteriaceae bacterium
CTCCCGGCACCTTTGATAAGAATGGCTGGCTTCAGATTGGGTTTTACGGTCACCAGCCCCAGCTTGCAGAAAATTATATATGTACCGGAAGCCTGTATCTGTGCTCACAGGTTTTTCTTGTTTTAGGATTACCGGCAAACGATGTTTTCTGGACAGAGGAAAATGCCGACTGGACTTCAAGAAAAGCGTATAACGGGGGAAGCGTTCCTATAGATCATGCGCTAAAAGATTGATAGTGCACGATAGCTTGCCGGCTATGCATACAGTGAAATGATCTGCGGAAAATAGTATTGGTATTACGGAGGATAATAGTGGTATCAACCTCAGGATTCGGATATTTTTACCTGTACAATAATTTGCCGGTTGTGTAAACTAAAGAGATTACCAGCGTCTGGTTTGCGGTATATACCGGGTCTGAAATTTATGAAAAAAATAAGTATACTCTGTTCAGTTATAGTATTGCTATCAGCTTGTGCTATTTTTTCAGGAAACAAACATGAGGCGAAGGTTCCACGTCCTAATATTTTGCTGATTGTATCTGAAGATCATAGTCCGCATTTATCATGCTATGGCGATGAAGTAATTAAAACGCCAAATCTGGATAAGATAGCAGGGAACGGATGGCTTTTTAAAAATGCGTATGTTACCCAATCGGTTTGCAGTCCATCAAGAAGCAGCATTTTAACCGGTTTGTACCCACACCAAAATGGTCACATCGGACTGGCTACACAAGGATATCAATTTGTTGGTCATGTCAGGAATATCTACAGCCTGCTTAAAGATGCCGGGTATCGTACCGGAATGATAGGCAAGTTGCATCTTAACCCTGCATCTGATTTTCCTATAGATTATCATCCGATAAAGGGGCCTAATTACGAGAAGCTGGATATGAAGCGGTATGCGGATTATGCCTCACAGTTTATGAATGCATCGGATGATCCTTTTTTTCTAATGGTGAATTTGCCTGATGCACACTGGCCTTTTCAGGATGTAGTTGAAGGACGTCCTGCCATGCCCATTACAGCAGCACAGGTTAAGCCATTTCCGTATATCGGTTTTGATAATGAACTTATCCGTAGGTATACAACGAGTATCTACAATTGTCTGCTTCGGCTGGATGAGTGCATAGGCGAATTGACAGCGAGTTTAAAAAGTTCGGGAAAAGAAAATAATACCCTGGTAATCTATTTGTCAGATCATGGAGATGAAATGGCCCGCGGCAAGTTTGATATTTATGAGGTATCGAATAAAGTACCTTTTCTGGTAAGCTGGCCAGGCAGAATAAGTAAAGGTGTGCGGTCTGATGCACTGGTTTCGGCTGTGGATATTGTGCCTACATTGCTTGAGGCAGCAGGTGTACATGAGCGTCCGGGTAAATTGGCAGGGCAAAGCCTGTTTCCTCTTTTTGACAACCCTTCCGTTCCATTTCGTGAATATCTGTTCACTGAAAAAAATGCTGACCAGGTGAGTCTTTATTATCCCCGCAGGGCCGTGCGCGATTCCAGGTATAAATTGATCTATACTCTGCTGCCCGATAGAAAAAATCCGGTAGCGGAAGGATATACCGCTAATACACAGCGTGCTGCACCACTGGCAGGATCGCCCACGTTGCAGGAATTGGAAAAAGCCCCCGCAGGGATAAGGCAAGCTTATTATTCGTGGATTAACCCGCCTGCCATTCAATTATATGATCTGCATAATGATCCCCATGAATTTAATGACCTTTCCTCCAATCCGCAGTATTCAGATGTGAAAAACCGGCTTTTTAATGCACTGCAAAACTGGCAAATAGAAACTGATGACCCGCTGCGTTTTCCGGAAAAATTAAAAATGCTGACAGCGGAGCATGATACCATGAAAGTTTCTAAAGAAATGAAATGGCAGTATCCGGGTTATTTATATGGTTTAAAATAAAATGAACAATAATTGAAATGATGAATAAAATAAAAGTATTAGTTATAACCATTCTGTTGATTTTTTCAGGCTTAACTGCCCGGGTTTCCCTGGCTGGCGGGTTAATGCATTTTGCGGATAGTGCGGGCGTGCGCAAAGTTCAGGATGTGATGATTTATCACGACCCAAAGTTTCATGCCGCTTTTCCGTCGGTGGTGAAGCTTAAAAATGGTGAACTGCTGCTTGCATTTCGCCGGGCCCCGGACCGTAAGGCAATGGGCGAAAAAGCAACATACCATGTAGATCCCAACAGTTACCTGGTGGGTGTGCGTTCAAAAGATGGCGTAAACTGGACTAAGGAGCCTGAATTGATCTATGCTCACCCTTTTGGCGGGTCACAGGATCCTTGTTTGCTGCAAATGCGTAACGGCACTATTCTTTGCACCAGCTATGGATGGGGATTGGTTAGACCGGATGGAATTCCGAACCTGAAAAAGCCATATTCTACCAACCTGGAAGGCACCGTGTTTTTAGGCGGCTATACCGTCCGGTCAAAGGATAAAGGTAAAACATGGCAGGGTCCGTTTTATCCGCCTCATATTGCACCAGAAATTAACCATGATATCTATGGGAAACTGGTTCCTGCATATAACCGTGGTGCATTGTATGAAGGTAAGGATGGACGCATTTTCTGGGCTGTAGCCGCTAATGATGCTGTAGCGCCGAAGAAGACGTCAGTTCATTTCCTGGTTTCGGAAGATAAAGGACTTTCATGGAAGTATACCGCACCAATTGCAGTTGATGAAAAGGTAAGCTTTAATGAAACCTCAGTATATGAAACGCCCAAAGGTGATATTGTAGCGTTTCTTCGTACAGCCGGGTTTAACGACCAGGCTTGCATAGCCCGCTCAACAGATGGTGGAAAAACTTTTCAGAAATGGGAAAGCATGGGTTTTCAGGGGCATCCTTTACACGCCCTGCGTTTGCCGGATAAACGGGTGTTGCTTACTTATGGTTACCGACATAAGCCGCTGGGTATTCGTGCACGTATCTTAAATGCCGAATGTACCGATTTCGCTACAGCTCCTGAAATAGTTTTACGTACCGACGGCGGCACTACCGATCTGGGTTACACCTGGTCTGTACAGCTTGACCGTAAGCGGGTATTGGTTTCTTACTATTATAATGTAGGTACAGGGCCTCGTCATATAGCCGGAACCATAATAGAAATTGATTAAGAACTGGTGGTTAAGTTAATAGGTGAGTCCCCGCAAGGGGACTTTCTTTTTTGTTAAAGCTTTTGAATGTCTGAAACCAATTCAGGCAGTCCCTTTGCAAAAGCATGGTCGTTACCCTCTAACACTCTAACCTTCGCACCTTTAAAAGCCTTTTTGTAAAATTCTAAATGACTGAACGGAACAATCTCATCATGTTTACTATGATAAAGATATGGTTCAGGAACCTGAACAAGTGATTTTTCAAAGTTCTCCTTCAATACAAAATCATCAACATCCCAGCCATTTTTTCCCCAGTGGGGTATAGCAACAAGGAATAATCCGGAAATTGAAATATGAGGTTGTTCTTCTGATAAATATTTTAAAAGGGTTGACCCGCCAAGTGAATGTCCTATTAAAATCAGAGGTTGAGTTACTTTCTTAAATTCGCTGTCAAACATCTTTTTCCACATGGTGTAGGTTGGCGCTTCCGGATCATCAATAATGGGATAATGGATTTCATATTCTTTTGACAATGCGGTTTGAAGGTAAGAAACCAGATCAAAACTTCCTTGTCCGGCACTTCCCTGAGCGCCGGCACTATGAGCAAATAGCACTTGTTTAACGTTGTTTTTCATTGTTGAAATTCATTAACAGGATCATCATCAAAAGTATATTTTAACAGGCAGTTATATAAGCCTCAAAAAGGACAACTTAAATGGGCAAAAGCGACAATCTTCCTTGTTCGTTTCGTAGTTTTTCCTGATTATCAGGTATTCAAAAGGTGGTAAATACGTTGCGTACTGCGATTAATACGCCATTTTAAGAAATAGTGAACCGTTTAAATTATGGGAAGTTATGAATAGGAGGAGGGTGCATAAATGCAGTCTTCCTGCAGGATAAATGTTAAACAGAGGAGAAGGACATCGCTTGTATTTTAAAGATAGAGCAGATGCCGGCAAACAACTCGCGGCAATTCTTGAGCCAAAATATAAGGATACAAATCCATTAATTCTTGGAGTTCCGCGGGGTGGTGTAGAGGTTGCTTATTATGTAGCTAAACAACTGCATGCAGAATTATCAATTGTCATATCCAAGAAATTACCCTTTCCCGGTAATGAAGAATATGGTTTTGGCGCAGTATCTGAAGACTATTCAGTTTACATTTCACCGCACGGTCAGGGATCACTGGCGCCTAAAGCAATTAATCTGATTATTGAGGGTCAGATTGAAGAGATTAAACGCAGGGTTGAGAAATACCGGAATGGAAATCCATTGCCTGATATGAAGGGCAGGACCGTGATTATTGTTGATGATGGTATTGCAACAGGCGTAACGCTTGTGCCGGTGCTTCAACTCTGCAGGAAAAAGGAGGCCGGAAAAATTGTGATAGCTGCACCGGTGTCGGGAACCACGTTTGATGCTCATTTACATGAAGCGGATGATATTGTAATTGTTGTTCAGCCTGAACGGTTTTATGCAGTGGGTCAGGTATACGAAACATTCGGGGATTTTGATGACCGGCAATTAATGGATCTTTTAACAAAGGCTGAAAAGGAACGGAGTATAGGGCATAATAATTAATTATCGGTTTGTAAAGTGGAAGGGTATTATGGAACATCATTTTGAAAAATACATGCAGGAAGGGAATCTATTCCTTAAAAAAGTGGCCATGGAACTGGGAACGCCGGATGACCGGGATCATGCTTTCAGAGTATTGCAGGCTGTGTTTTATACCATCAGAGACCGAATAACTCCGGAAGAATCGCTGCACCTTATATCTGAGTTGCCCATGGCAATAAAAGGGCTATATGTGCATAACTGGAAGATCCATGATAAGCCCAAGAAATACGAAACAAAGGCGGAATTTCTGGATGAGGTGTGCAATTCAATAATTACGGAAGAGGTTGATTTTGTGTCTAATGCCGAAGAAGAAGTGAACGCCATTTTCAGGGTTTTAAAAAGCTGTATTTCTGAAGGTGAGATCAAACATGTTAAAGGCCAGTTGACCCCTGAAATTGCCCGGCTTCTGGATGTGTGATTTTGTGTCTTCCTTCAGTACGCCGGTAAATTGTAGTATCCAGACCCCACCCCGTCATTCTGAACCGAAGCCTAAGCCACAGCATATCGTGAAGAATCTCGTGGTTAATAGTAGTGCCTTAACTGTAAGTGAGTTGTTGATTTAAGATTGGTTACTTTGGTCCGTCAAAGCAACATGCCTGCCCGGCCTTTAGAGGGCAATAATGATTTTTGTCTTGTCTTAAAAACGATTCTTAGTCCGGCTCATGGCCGCCGGTTGGCCTAGTTCCTTTTTCCGCAAAAGGAACCAAAACTCTTGTGTCTTCCCAAGGTGCCTTTGCCGCACCAATCACCGCTCAATTTCCTCATCAGCGCTCCAGGGCTGCGCCTTGCTTCCTCCGGCGCGCTAACTCCTTCGCTTCAGGAAACAAGCCAATGCCCTTTTCCTGGCACGCGGCCTGCTGATGGCAAAATTCTTTCCGACACTGAGGGAAGCCACAAACCTCCGTCGGTACAGATATTGGTAATATGAGGGGTTTGCATAGCGCTCATGCAAAGCGAACTATGCAGCCCTAAAAGGTTTTTATTAAAACAATCCTCTTAGCATAATGATGCTAGGCGCCATGCATGCTTTCCGCCAGCGACAGCCGGGTTTGGTATCAGGTGAAAGCCCGTGGGTGGGAGAGGCATAGTGTTTTGTGCTTCTTACCCCAGAAACCTTCATAAGCCACAGCAGCTAAACAAAATCAGCCTGTGTCCCGAAGGGACTCCAATGGAGCTGATACTAAACGAGCGGGGGTATGTGTGGAGTCACCTTCGGAAAGCATAGGGCTTTTGGTTAGTTATTCGCTTGTTGTTTATGTTTTTATAGGAGCTCATGAATGCTTCGCATTTTTTGCCAGTAAAAAGTAACATGCCTGCCTGGCATAGAGGGCAATAATGATTGTATTAATCTTAGAACGATTTTTAGTCCCGCTCATGGGTGTGGGTTCCCTAGTAACTTTTGACCACAAAAGTTACCATGCCGGTCCACCAGTTGGCGGAGAGACCTGAAACATTCTGCCCATCCGCAGGTTTTATGTGAAGATATATCGCTGTATCTTAGCCATAATATCAATCTAAAACTAAGTGTGAAAGCCATTTCAAACCAGGTAATTCTTATAACCGGCGCTACAGACGGGCTTGGTAAAGCATTGGCATTTCGGCTGGCTGCTTTGGGTACTTCGATTATTCTTCATGGACGTGATCCTGAAAAAGGGGATAAGGTATTGGAAGAGCTGAGGCGTGAAACCGGTAACAATAAACTGGTATATTATAATGCAGATTTCAGCAGTCTGGATGAAGTAAAGCAATTCGCCAACAATATTTTATCCAGCCACCAGCAACTGGATATTCTGATTAACAATGCAGGCATAGGCGGTGGTAAACAAAATTCTAAGAGAGAGGTAAGTAAAGATGGTTTTGAACTGCGTTTTGCAATAAACTATCTGGCGCCGTTCCTGCTCACCCATCAATTGCTTCCGCTGTTAATCAAATCAGAACCTTCTCGTATTGTAAATATTGGGTCAGGGGCACAGGAGCCTCTTGATTTTACCGACCTGATGGTTGAAAAGGATTACAACGGTCCTCTTGCTTATGCTAAAAGTAAACTTGCGCTTGCAATGTTCACTTTTACGCTTGCTGAAAAATTAAAAAATCATGCTATCTGCATTAATTGTGTACATCCAGCTTCGCAGATGAATACTAAAATGGTTATTGAGGCAGACCGGATTCCTAAATCAACCGTAGCAGATGGTGTAGAAAACGTGATGTATGTAGTAGCAGACCCTGAAGCTGAACGTACTTGCGGGAAATTTTTTAATGGCAAATATCCGGAACTTGCCAATCAGCAGGCCTATAATGTTGAAGTAAGAGAAAAACTCTATCAACTCAGTACCGAACTGGTTAACTTGTAATATCATTAAAAATTTCCGCTCGGGAAGGTTAACTTTAGTTTAAGAACTATTGTATGCTTCACCTTCTTGATATATTCTATACTGCTCTTCACCTTCTGATTATTTCATTCAATCTCCTGGGATGGATTTGGGTACAGACCAGGAAACTCCATTTCTATGGTATTTTATTAACTGCCGGATCCTGGTTTGGACTTGGTTTTTGGTATGGCTTCGGCTATTGTCCGGTAACCGATTGGCAATGGCAGGTAAAAGAAAAACTCGGTGAGCAGAATTTGCCCAATTCCTTCATCAAATATTTTGCCGATCAGATTAGCGGAGCTGATATAAATCCCCAGATTATTGATATAGCTACGGTCACGTTCTTCTTTTTGGCGGCCTTTTTATCGGTGTATGTGAATTTTATAAATAAACGGCCAACTAAATGAAGGATATGACCTTACGAGTTGTTTTTGATTGCCTTTTACACAGATATCAGCTCATTAATTAAAGTTTCACGACAGCAATTTTACGATTGATCAAAAATGACAACATTAATATCATTTTATCAATTGTTACATCAGCTTATAAAAATAATTTTGATGCTGGGGATTATAAATCTTGTTAAGATTAGGTGGACTATTGGGTTATTGTGTGTTTGTTATGGGGTTATTAAGTTATTAAACATAAATAATAGCTGGTACATATTATAAAATCCTTTAGTAGTTTAGATAAAAGTAAAAATAGATTTATGAGAAGAATTATACTCTTGGCAGGCCTGGTAACAGCCATGGTTTATAGCGCTAGTTCACAAAGTAAAAAGGCTATATCGGTCAAACCCGATTCTGTTATTCGCATAATGAAGCGGGTGGCAGACTGGCAATGGAATAATCTGGAAACTAATGGATGGAAGTGGCCAAAAACAGACTGGACCAACGGCGCGATGTATGCCGGCATGATGGCGATTTCGGAAGTAGCGAAAGAAACGGCCTACCATCAGAAACTAAAACAGGTTGGAGCAGATTGCAACTGGAATACCGGGCCCCGCCGGTTTTTTGCAGATGATTATTGTATTGGTCAGATGTATTCTCAGATGTACAGCATTTACCACGATCCGGTTATGATACAAAAGTTCCGGTTGCTGGCAGACAGTATCGTCCAGAATCCTCATAATGAATCTTTGGAATGGGTAAAAAAGATTCATTTGCGTGAATGGGCATGGTGCGATGCATTATTTATGGGCCCTCCGGCTCTGGCATATCTTTCAACGGCAACAGGTGACCAAAAATACCTTGAAACAGCATCCAAATTATGGTGGAAATCAACAGACTACTTATTTGATAAAGAGGAACATCTGTTTTATCGGGATAGCCGGTTTTTTGATCAGCGTGAAAAGAATGGAAAGAAATTATTCTGGAGCAGGGGCAATGGCTGGGTTATGGGAGGTTTGGTGCGGATGTTAACTAACATGCCTGAGAATTTCAAAGACAAGAAGCGCTTTGAGAAATTATTTAAAGAAATGTCATATAAGATAGCCACGTTGCAAACGGCAGATGGAACCTGGCATGCCAGTCTGTTAGATCCGGATAGTTACCCGGCCAAAGAAACCAGTGGTACAGGATTCTTTATTTATGCCCTGTCATGGGGTGTAAACGAGGGGTTGTTACCTAAAAAACACTTTATGCCGGTTATAAACAAAGGTTGGAACGCGATGATGGATTGTGTGCAGCCTGACGGTAAGTTGGGTTTTGTACAGATACCTGCGGCTGAACCAGGCAAAGCTACAGCCAATGATACAGAAACTTATGGTACTGGCGCTTTTCTGTTAGCCGGATCGGAGGTGTATAAATTAGCTAAGAAGCGTTAATCTAATCATTCTATCAGGATATCGGTGTTAAGTTCAGAAAGCAAATGGCAGCAGCAGAGAGTTTTGAATCTGTTGCAGCATGATGTAAATGACTTTGCATTTTTTATAACGAAGGTACTAACCAATAAACCTGAATATGTATAAAATTGAATTAACACGTTCTGTTTACGACTATCCCACAGTAGTGTAGATCAAATTATTTCGTGGTTTAAAAGTATTGAGGATTGATTCTATAAATGCATTGAGGTTCAGGAACCATTGTATTTATTGGATTAAGTACTTTTTAATTTGATTGTTTGCGTAACTACCATTCGGGATAAAGTAATTCTTGTATTTAAGTTCCTGATCCTCAATTCTAATGTGTGAAATAAAATTTGTTTTGTTTAAATTAGTTGATTAGAAGAATGGGGGCAGGAAAAAATTTAGATAAGGAGTGGAGTGGCTTCATAAAAGATGGTAGCCAGGCGGCTTTTTATGATGTCTATAAACACTACTATCATTACCTCACTTATATTGGCTTGAAGAGAAAATTTGAGACCGGAAGAGTAAAAGATTGCATAAATGACTCCTTTCTTTCTATCTGGGAAGGCCGGCACAACCTGGGTCATATCCAAAATCATCATAATTACATCATTACTATATTTCTTCGAAAACTTTACCGTAAAGAGAAATTAGACCTTAATACGGAAGTTGAAAGCTTGCCTGATCTGGAGCTCAGCCCCTCAGTTGAAGAACAGTTTATTGACAGGGAAGAGAAGCTTAATTCCAATAAACGTATACTCAATCATCTGCATACACTTCCGTCCAGGCAAAGAGAAATGATCTACCAGAAGTTTTTTTTGAATCTTTCTTACCAGGAAATTGCAGAGGCTAACGGGGTTTCAATCAATACCGTTTATAATACTATTTACAAGTCGCTCGACAAATTAAGGTTCATTGTAAAAAAGGACCTGTTTACATTCTTTTTAAGCGTTTCATTTATTTTTCTGCTTTTTTTAATTTTTTCGCAAAATCAGTAGTGAATATTTTCATTTATGTGCTCTATTCAGAAAGAGTAAAAGCACATGCCCGAAAAGGATATAATTCTTCTGATAAAAGACGAGAGTTTCCTGAACTATTGTTTTCAACGAAATGAGGACGATATAGCTCATTGGGAAGATTGGATTGAAAAAAATCCGGATAAAAGTTTGCAGGTTGCAGAACTAAGAAACCTGGTAACTAAGTTTTCCCATAACATTGCGTTGTTAGAAGTTGATCAGCAATTTTTATTGCTGCAAAACCAAATTAAATCAAACGCTGCAGAAATAAACACAAAAGCATTTATCAGGCCATTATGGCAAAGAATCACAGTTGCAGCATCTGTTTTATTAGTATTAACGGCAGGTATCCTGTTTTACGTCCAATCTAATAGGCAACAACAGCCTCTAAAAACCACCAGGGTTCTGAAAAAAGATGTTGCTCCGGGTGGTAATAAGGCTATATTAACATTAGCTGACGGAACAAAGATCGTTCTTGATAATACCGAGAACGGAACAATTGCAAGCCAGGGAAGTACGGCTATTAACAAAACTAAAAACGGGCAACTGGTATATGATGCATCAGTAAATCCATTGTCTTCCACATCTGATAACCAGCCTGTATCGTATAATACCATAGTAACGCCCCCCGGAGGCCAGTATCAGGTAATACTTCCGGATGGTACCCAGGTATGGCTGAACGCAGCCTCTTCATTACGTTTTCCAACAGCTTTTTCTGAACAGAATAGAATGGTAGAGTTAACCGGTGAGGGTTATTTCGAAGTGGCAAAGGATGCCGGTAAGAAATTTATTGTGCAAGCAAATGGTGCCAAAGTAGAAGTTTTGGGTACTCACTTTAATGTGATGGCTTATGCCGATGAGAGTAGTATAAATACCACCTTGCTGGAAGGATCTGTAAAAGTTATTAAAGGCAACGAAAGTAAGATCATAATTCCCGGACAGCAAGCCAGAGTTAAAGAAAATATCCATGTTGCCATTGCAGATTTAAACGAAGCAGTAGCGTGGAAGAACGGTTACTTCATTTTTAAAAACGAAGATCTTCAAAGTATTATGCGGAAGATTTCCCGCTGGTATGATGTTGAAATACAATACGAGGGGAAAATTCCAAAAGAATCATTCGG
>DASWTL010000011.1:0-1781 GCA_036402155.1 Sphingobacteriaceae bacterium
CAATGCATTGTTAGCGGCAACCGTTTACAAATAGCTGAGCCACTTATTCTGCTTATTGTTTTGTTTATAGGTATCATACCATTTGCACAGCGGATAAAGTAAAACAACAATGCAGATCCAGATAATATAAACTACACCCAACGAAAAGCCATAACCTTTCAAGTGATCTGTGTTTAGAAATGATTGTTTGAGGATCATGTCTTTCCACGAGTAGGTTGGCATAATTTCGGTTACAACTAGTGCCAGGAAGTGAATAACAAAGACGTGCATAATATAATAAAAGAATGGAACCCGTCCATACACAGAAATAACATTTACGAATCGACCGCGAATGTTTTCAAAAAATGCAAGAAATAACAATGCGGGACCAATTGTCATCAATAGAAATAACAACGAAGGCGGGTACTTTGTAGTATTAAGAAAAGATAAGAAACTGAATGTTCCGGACGACTGCTTACTCCAGGGTGAAGGATCACCATATATATTTAGTGCGCGCAGGGTGATAAAAAGAAAAATTGCTGTACATCCGGTAATGATCAATATCCTTTTTCTTTTTCTCGCATCAAAACGATCAGAATACAAACTTCCCAAACAATAACCAATTGCCATTACGCCTACCCATGGAATAATTGGATACACAATAAATAGGGATTTGCCTCCAAAATCAAACAATGCTTGCTTGTGCAAAATCGCCCAAAGAAAGGCAGGCAGGTTATTTCCTTCAACTATTACCGAATCGAGTAAATGATGTCCAAAAACAATCACCAGTCCTATTAACAGAATAATTCTTAGCGGGAAATTAACGAGCAATGCCAGAATGATCATACTTAAACCAAAGGCCCAAATGACATTGACTAAAAAAACATTGTAGTTTATATCAAAATTCCAGGCAAAAGTCATAATGAAAAGGTCAACAAAGAGTAGCCATAAGCCTCGGGTTAAAAGGAAAGCAGACAGTTGCCTTTTTGTTTTTTTACGTCCCATAAAATATGCAGATGTACCTGCAAGGAACATGAATACAGGTGCACAAAAATGAGTTATCCATCGGGTAAAGAATAATGGTACGTTTGTTTGAGAAAGATCAGTGGCATTGTATAGAAAAGCATCTTCATGAAAATAATCCCTAACATGGTCTATGGCCATAATGATCATTGCAGTTCCACGTAAAAAATCTATTGTGCGAATCCTGGATGAATGTTGACCGGTAGGAGATAAAGTCATTTTATATGCTTTAAGAAGTTGGAACTGCGAGTAACTCCAAAGCCAGATGCGTTTTAAAGGGTTGCGCATAACGCCAGCGGCCTGTCGCAGGATGCTGTACTGAAATCCTTTTCAAATCACAAATAACAAGGCTTGCGCCAAACCGCCATGTTAGCCGCAGGGCATTTTGTTGTCAGTTTGCCCTTTGAATAAACTTAATCCAGTTTCCAAAATTAATTGTTTGAGTTATATCGTCATTGTCAAAAAATGAAGCAAGCTCCTGGTCTAACCACTTTTCAACTTCTTCGTAAGTTGTTTGTCCTCCTTCAACAGCTGCTATAATGTTACTCTGTGTTGTAAAATATAAAGCGAGTTGCCTTTTGTTCAAGCTAACCGGGTTCTTAAATCTTTCCTCAGCTACAAAATTGAAATTCTTTGAAGCTAGATTTTCATTTGTCCAGGAGTAAGTATTGTTACGGGGAGGCGATGGATATCTTTTCAAATAAACATTCAGAAACCAATTGGTGAAGTTGTCATTACCAGGCATTTCGGCAATGAAGTGATTCTCGTAAAGCACAAGC
>DASWTL010000012.1:0-27700 GCA_036402155.1 Sphingobacteriaceae bacterium
CTTGTATATGACATCTGCTACATGAAATTTAATTTCAGAATAAATTTGGCAAAACCAATCCATACTTATGCATATTTCTATAAAGAATTGATCAGGAAACCTGACCGGGCAAAAGTTGCTTCCAACAAAAAAGCTCCGGGGACCGAAGCTTTTTTGTTATTTTACAATGATTAATAAGACCACAGGTCGTGTTCAAAATCCAGTAGTTCTTTTTTGATACGTTCTGATTCGTAAAGTTTATCAATGCCCTGAGCATAGTCTTTTATCCGCTCATCTTTATCATTTGATTGCTTAACGATATAGCTTGAAAAAATTCTTTTCATAAATACATCATCAAAACTTAAACCGGTTGCATCATTACCGCGGTTTACAACTTCTTTGGAAACCATGATCTGGCGTGCTTCCGGGAAATATATCCAGAAGGCTGGCTGATCATCTAAGGTATTTCCGGCTACTTGCTTCCTAACCATTGGAGCAATCCCAATGATACGGGGCTCGTAAATAGACCGTTGTTTATCAAATATCCAATCCTCTTTAATACGGAATTTCAGGATGCTGTCTGGATTAAACTCGCCGGGTTTCATTACAACGCCTGTCTGATCACCGTTAGCATCGAACTGCGGAACAGCTACGCTATCAGCAAATTGTGCCATGGCCTGATCAGGAGTTAGAATAGTGGAGAATTCATCTCCGTTTGGATCTTCCTTGGTTGCAACCGCACTGTAGGCTGTAAGCTCGCCGGCCATAATTGCATCCATAAACATATCGATTAATCGGGCTTTTGGCGATGCAAAAGCCTGGTTCATCTTTTCCCTGAGGTCAATTTCACGCCACACACGTTTTGCATACATTACATCTGCTTCGCGCAGATTTGCGTATGGAGTAACCTTTGCGCTGAGGATATTTGTTTTTTTATAATAACCATCCAAAGGTTTATCAGTACTGTCCTTTACGGGTTTGGTACTGTTACTCAGATTGGGCTGCTGTGCAAATGCTGCTGCAGTTACCAATGTGAAAGCCAGGGTTAGTAATCTTTTCATTATTTTATTAATTAGCTTTTACAGCAATTGAGTTTAGTTGCCTTTGTGAACCATCCGGTCCAACTGCTATGATCGGATCGAAATATACCAGTGTTCCGGGTGTTACAGAAGCAAGAGCTGATTTCATTGCCGGGGTCATATCATTTCCATTGGCTGTGAGCGGGCCGACAGCATCAGCGCGGGGCTTTACAATGGTCATGCTGAACCGGGTTACGTTAAACTTAGCATCAAAGTCAAAGTTTTCCAGAATGGCGAATATGCTGTTCTGTGATTTTACAATAACAGAACTCATTGTTCCTCCTGTTTTTCCCGCAAACTTGGCAACCGGATCCGGAATACGTTTTACACGGAAATTGGTAGTTCCGATATTTTGAACTTTTCCGTTAATTTCTGCGGAGACATTTACTTTAGCTTCGCCTGCAGAACTTACCCTTACAGTGTATTTGCCGCTTGATCCTGAAATGCTTCCACCAGACATGCTTACACGCATGCTTTCTTTCGGAATGCCCGGAGCTGAAACAGAAACAGGATTATCAACGCCTATATAAAAAACGTTCATTTTATCAGGTGAAACAACTGCCGAAGGTCTTGCAACCTGGTATTTCTGTTCCCCGGTACTGTAGGTTTTAATCTGTCCGTCCGTTTGGCGCACACGCACAGTTCCTACCCAGCTAAAAACACCTTCGCGATTTGTATTTACTGTATATGTACCTTTTCCATCTCTTACCTGCAGTGCACTTCCGCCTACAGAGATTTCCGGACTTGATTTTGAATCAGAAGCAGTTAAAAATACCTGTGCAGTATACGGTTGGCCCTGAATAACATAAGATGTTGGCGCCACTGCCACAGCAGCAAACTGATCAAGGTTTACAACAGCAATATCCATTTTACCGAATATCTTTTTCACAACATCTGATTCTGCATTCTTCACATCTGCCTGGATCTTGGTTAAGATGGTCATAGCAGCTGTGAGCGGGGTGCCTTCGCCAAAGTTTAGTTCCTCCCATGATTTTTTGCCTTCTACAGCCTTGGCAGGGTCTTTTGCTTCAAGTGAAAAAGTTATATTTTCCCTGTCTTTAGGATCGAGCAGGCTGATCAACTTTTCTCTTGTTTCATTGATCTTCTTCTTAAGTTCCGCACCTTTCCTTTTGTTTATCATAAGCCCCGGCGCTATATCCAGATTGGCACGTTCAACCAGATCCCCGGTTAGTTCATCGTAACCCTGGCCCTGGGAAACAAATTCTTTTTTTATTCCTTCAATATAGGTATTAAGTCCTTCAGCGACTGCCTGAGCCTGTTTTGCTTTTTCATAAAGCGGCTTTGCGCGCTGAGGTTCTTCCTTTAATTTGGTGTTCTCAAATGCCGTAAATAATTGGGTAACACTATTATTGACATTGGTTTTAGATGTTTCCAAACTGTCGTTAATATTTTTAAAGGCATTTAAAATAGTATCTGATACGTTTAATGCAAGCATTGCGAGCAGTACCAGATACATGATACCGATCATCTTCTGCCGTGCAGTTTCTTTACCTCCAGCCATTTGCGTTATTTAGGTTTCTCTACTAATTAAAATTCAGTTACAGATTAATGTTAATCCGGCTTAAACGCGAGGTTGGTTCATTGCTGAGAGCATATTACCATAGATTGCATTCAATGATGACAAGTTCTTAGCTAAACGGCCCACCTCATCCTTAAACTGTTTTGAATCTTCCATAGATTCATTAAAGTTTTGCATGGTTAGTGACAGGTTAGAATAGAATTTGTTCATGGATTTTAAATGTGCGCTGGAGTCTTGCAACTCAAGCTCATAAACAGCATTTAATGCTGAAAGATTTTTGGCAAGGTTATTTACCTGCTCATGATAAGCTCTTGTATCTCCGCCTGAATTCCCCATCTCAACCAGATTTGCTGTGGCTTTATCAAAAGCGACATTTAAGCTATCGAAGCTGGAAGTAGCGGTTTTTAATTTATTTGTAAACTCTGTAGTTGCTGTTGAAGCATCGGCAACATTTGAAATTGCAGCCACTTTATCTCCAAAAGTTCTGAGGCCATTTCCTAAACTTTCAATAAGTGCAGGACCGATCTTTGCATCTTCCATCATTTTATCAAGAGCAGCAGTTGTTGACGACCCGCCACCGCCATGACCGCCACGAGAACTTGCTGTTGGAAGTTCGCCGGTGTAGTCATCAGCAAGCTCAGGATATACGCGTTGCCATTCCGGATCTTTGGGGGGTGGAGCAAATCCAAGTAAAAAGAACAGGAAAGCTTCAACTCCAAGACCGATACCAATCATATAGTTTCCATAAACCCCACCTAAATGTAGGATTTTGAAAAGCGCACCAATAATTACAATACTTGCACCCCATGAAATTGCAACGTGCAACCAATCAGAATTTTTTTTCTTTCCAGCCATATTTAGTTAAAAGTTGAGAGTGAAATCAATTTAAAATTAATAATGAATTTAGTTTGTTAGTTTTTGTCTTTAATATCTCTTCCAGGGTATGGTGTTACACACCGGAAACCTACATATGATTTTGCTGTATCCTGATATTCAAACGCTCTGGTCGAGTTTTGCAGAAAATATCCGATATCCTTCCATGAACCTCCGCGTACCACTTTACGCTTAAGTACTTCCGGATCTTCAGGTTTAGCTTCATAGTTAAATGTTGGGTTCAGATCATGGGTAAATGTGGATGCAGACTCATCATAAGCAGATGAAGTCCATTCGGCAACATTCCCAGCCATATTATATAATCCAAAATCATTAGGGAAATAGGATTTTACATTCACAGTAAATGTACCCCCATCATCAATATAATTACCCCGGCCGGGTTTAAAGTTAGCCATCAGACAGCCTTTTGCATTCCTGATATATGGGCCGCCCCATGGATAGTCATTTCCTATTCTTCCGCCACGTGCAGCATATTCAAATTGAGCTTCATTAGGCAGCTCATAAGGTAATCTGGATAACCGGGGCATTTTCTTGCTTACCGCGTAACTTTCATATTTTCTTGTGCGCCAAACAGTAAACGCACGTGCCTGTCTCCAGGTTACACCTACTACCGGATAATTATCAAATGCCGGGTGAGAGAAATATCCTTCTACCATAGGCTCATTTTGAGCATAAGAAAAGTCAGAAAGCCATACCAGTGTATCCGGATAAATCGGAACTTCATCACGTATGATAAAGTCAGAGCGCTTTTTAGATTGATCTCCGCGTGCGTTTGCAGCCCCACGCTGATCCATTTTAGCAAAATTATATTTTAATAAGCGCACATCAATTTCATTGCGATCAAATATGCGATCCTCACCCTGATAATACATGGCTTGAAGCTTATCTGCATTTGCGGCATTCTTCTTACTACTCCAGATGGCTGATCCGTTACCAACCTTTTTCCAGTCGATATACTTGGGGCCTGAACTGTTTGCAGATGCACCTTTAGGCTTTAAATAAAAAGACTCATCCTGAAGATAGTTAGTAATGGCAATGGAATCACGAACCCAGTTTACAAACTCCCGATATTCTGAATTTGTAATCTCTGTTTCATCCATATAAAACGCCTGAATGGTAACCTGTTTATTTTGCGCAATTTGAGCAAAAGTGATGTCCTGGTCAGTTTGACCCATCAAAAAAGTTCCTGACGGAATATAAACCATTCCATAGGGAATAGAATTATTCTTAAACTTTTTACTTGATGCACCAACCAACTCGCCGTTGGCGCCACCCTTGCAACCGGTAGCCATGACAGCCAGTGCAGCAAAAGCGATAAAGTAAATTTTTTTCATATGAGCGGTTTTTAAACCTTTAGTTTTCGAATATAATAATTTTGCGTTTGAAAAACTTCCTTAATAATCGTTACAAGAATTATTTCAGGGCTTTTTGAATAAATCTAAACTCTTCAACACACGGGATTAAAGCCCATCCCGTTGTTTCATATCTGATTTTTCACCATTGACTGTTTAGTACGTAACCGGCACTGTAAAGGTTTCCATAAATATTAAAAGAAATTCAGGACATTAAAGTTACTAAAAGTAATACTCCTATCAATATCGATAGTTTTATTTATTTACACTTTTAATATACTGCTCTATAGCCATAGTCATACTTGGGGCATTCGGAGTAGGTGCGGGAATATCTAAAATCAGGTTCCTTTCAAGGACAGCTTTATGTGTACTAACGCCAAATGCTGCAATCCGTGTGTTATTCTGCTGAAAATCAGGAAAATTTTTATAAAGAGATTGGATACTTGAAGGACTAAAAAATGCGATTATATCGTAAAAAACATCAGCAAGATCAGAAAGATCGCTGCATACAGTTCGGAATAAGACTGCAGGTGTAAAATCATATCCATGCTCCTGAAGGAATTTTTGGGTTTCTTCACCGGAGACATCAGAACACGGGTAAAGGAACTTTTCAACCGGATGCTTTTTTAATACTTCAGCCAGATCCGTTGCTGTTTGCTTCCCGAAAAAGATTTTGCGCTTACGGTATTGAATGTACTTTTGCAAGTATAATGCAATGGTTTCTGACAAGCAGAAGTATTTCATTTCTGATGAAACCTCAAAACGCATTTCCTCGCAGATTCTGAAAAAATGGTCTACTGCATTACGACTGGTGAAAATTACTGCTGTAAAATCAGAAAGATTGATTTTATCCTTTCTGAACTCCTTTGCGGGAACACCTTCAACATGAATAAATGAGCGGAAATCGATTTTAAGGTTTAATTTTTTTGCCAAATCAAAATAAGCAGATTTTTCGCCTTCTGGTTTAGGCAGCGTTACTAAGATGCTCTTAACTTTCCTTTTCCTCTCGTCAATTTGTGATTGCATATTTTTAATCAGACTTAAAACCTAAGTGCTTTTAATAGAATTAATAAAGGGCAAATTTCGAGGGCACAAAGATAGATAAATAAATAAACTTTTGGAAACTGGTAGTTGCTTAGTATTAATGCCCCGGCCCGGATAAATTGAAATATAAAAATAAAGGCCACCAGAATGAGGGCCAGATAAGTTATTATGCCCGCAAAACGGAATGGGGTTAAACTAAAGACCACTACCAATGGCAAGAAAATTAATGCGGTGTTAAAGTAACTGAGATATAGAATTGAGGTATATTCCTGAACCATTTTACGAAGGTCAAACAGAAATGCGAGAATGCGCAGAATCAGGATCTTTAGCGAAAAAAGACCAATAACAATGGCTGTTAATACCAGAAACCAGTCAAATCCATCAAAGTCAAAATGCATCAAAGCAGATTTGCCTACCAGGTATAAGAACATTGCAATGGTAAACCCGAAAAGTATAAAAAAGAACAGGAACGGCCATGAGCTGAATAAATTTCCCTCCTTACTTATCTGGTTAAGCATCCTATTGCTGTAAAACGATTCAACTATCGAATCTATATGTTTAGGAAATGCTTTTTTCAGCATACCGAAACCAAGCATTAATAAAACGATAATCATCAATACCCATGATTCCCTTTTCGGGATCAGCTTTCCTTCACTATACCGGTTGTCCTTCTTTTTAAACTTGTTTGCCCATGTTGCAAAATCAAAGTTTTTAATGGTATATACTTTTATTAAACTATCCAGGAAAAGATTGGGGCGTTTGGGATCAGGGGCCTTGATCCAAACCATGGATAATGAATCGCCCAAAGCTTTTAGAGAATCGCGAACCGCTTTTACTGAATCAAGGTACGCCTGGCGCCGGGCAAGTCCGGCAGAATCCAGTCGGTAAGAATATCGTTTGACAGTTGGCTTCTCGGGGACAGAATTTTGAATAACAGTATCTACCTGGGCAAATGCCATCAGATTGACAAACATTAAAATACTAAGTATCCCGTAAAGCTTCCTGCTCATTTAAAAACGGGCCAATAATAACCGGCCCTATTGCAAATTTACCGGATTATTTGAGTCTTTCATTACGAATTTGCCAATTTCTGATTTTACAACTTTAATTTTCTACAAAAAGGAGGGCTTATCAAGCTTCATAGCAATACGGTAAGCTGCATTCATTAAACCCACATGGCTGTATGCCTGCGGGAAATTACCCCATTGACTGCCGGTTTCATCATCAATATCTTCACTAAATAATGATAAATGATTAGCGTACTGAATTAAATTTTCAAACTCCCTGATGGCATCATCCAGCCGGCCAACGCAGGCAAGCGCTTCAACATACCAGAATGCACAAATTAAGAAGGTGGTCTTAGGTTTACCGAAATCATCCGCATGGCAATATCTGTAAAATAATCCGTTAGGGGACTTTAATTCATTTTCCAATGCAATCAGATGATCCTTAGCCCGTTGTGAGGACGGATCGAGGTAATGCATCATGATCAACTGAAGTGTGCTGGCATCCAGATCGGGGCGGCCAACGGCATTGGTGTAAACTTTCCGCTCATGATCATAACAGTTCTCGATATGTTCAGCTGCCCTCGCCTGTAATGCTAAGGCCTTATTTTCAAGTTCTGTATTTCCAATTACCCGGGCCATTTTAGCTGCTGCAGCACAGCCGGCCCATTGAAACAGGTTGCTGTAACAATGTGTATTTGCAAAATTTCTGAACTCCCATATTCCAGCGTCTTTTTCGTCAATGGTTTTTTCTACTTTATCAAGAACATAAGCTATCCAACGGCTTGAGTCTTTTCTTTCAGAAAATATAAAGCGGTGGTCGACATATAATGGCAGCAGGGATATAAGCACCTGCCCGTATATATCGTTCTGCACATGTTCCGCTGCCTGATTCCCAATTCTTACTGGTTTATTCCCTAAATATCCCTGCAGATGATCAAGAATGGACTCATCAAGGTGTTTCTGCCCGGTAATGCTGTATAATGGCTGGTACCTGAAGTCTTCGGAGAAAGAGATATCCGATATATAATTAAAATAACTTTCCATTTCTTCAAACTGCCCGATGTGGTTTAAAGAAGTAATAACGTAATACGTATCCCTTAACCAGCAAAAGCGGTAGTCCCAGTTGCGGCCGCTGCCCGGAGATTCGGGAAGGCTGGTTGTGCTGGCGGCAATAATTGCACCGGTATCTTCAAACTGGTGGATTTTTAGTGCCAGGGCTGAGCGAATAACAAATTTTTGGTAGAACTGTGCTATAGTTGCATGCTTGATCCACATACGCCAGTAGTTTATAGTTTCTACCAAAAAGTGCTCAACAGTGCTTTTAAGGGGAACTTCAAGTGGGTTTCCATAAGTTAACACCAGGTATTTTGTTTCGTTCAGTACAAAATGCTGATCATCAAAAATGTAGTTTATGGGGATATTGGTAGTTAACCTTATCATTTCCTCACCCCCCTGATATTCTATATGATTGCTTCCCCGGTAAGGTTTCAGCTTTACAGTACCATATTCACTTACCGGACTGCATTTCACTTGCAACCTGGGTGTTCCTTCAATAAGTTCTATTTTTCTGATAAGCATTAATGGTTTAAAGAAACGCTCATATTGTTTAAATCGCGGCGCAAAATCGGTAATGCGATACTTTCCGTTCTGGCTGGTTATTTCAGTACAAAGAACATTGGTATTCTCAAGATAATACTGTACTGATGTATAATCGGTTGCCGGAAGGATAGAAAATTCACCCCCTTTTTCTTTATCCAGAAGTCCTCCAAAAATAAAGGTGCTGTCAAATCGTGGCCAGCATAACCATTCTATATTTGTGTTTTTATGTACATGTGCTAAAAATGCACAGTTTCCAATAAGACCTGTCTGATATGTATGTCTTTCCATTCTAAATGACTAAATTCTTTTAAGGTGACGTTCTTATAATTGATGAATACGGATTTTAGTTTTTAATAATGACAGAATTATTGTGTGATGTAAAATCTGGCAGTTCAAGTGAGAAGTGATGATTACCTTTGCATCATGGCCGGAATTTACCTCCATGTTCCTTTTTGTAAGCAAGCTTGTCATTATTGCGACTTCCATTTCGTTACTTCTTTACGTTATAAGGAAGATATGCTCGATGCGATGAAGAAGGAATTGCGTCTTCGTAAAGGGTTCTTTGGACCGGAGCAAATAGAAACGATATACTTTGGCGGTGGAACACCATCTGTTTTAACAGCAGAAGAAATTAAGAGTATTCTTAATGAAATTACAGAATTGTACCCGGTAGCTAATCATGCAGAAATCACATTGGAAGCTAATCCTGATGATCTGAATGCACAGAAAGTCAAGGCGCTAAGTGGCAGTCCGATAAACCGGTTTAGTATTGGTGTCCAATCTTTCTTTGATGCTGATTTATGTTGGATGAACAGGCCCCACAATGCCGTTGAAGCAGAATCATCAATCAAGCGTGCGCAGGATTCAGGTTTTGAAAATATAACTATTGACCTGATTTATGGATTCCCATTATTAACAGATGAAAAGTGGAGAAGTAATATTCAAAAAGCATTGGAGCTTGAAGTGCCTCATATTTCATCCTATTCTATGACGGTAGAGCCTCGGACAGCTTTGGCTTCATTTATAAATAAAGGCAAACAGGTATCAATGGATGATGCACAGAGTGCCGCACAGTTCATTGTTTTGATGGATCTGCTCAATAAGGGTGGTTTTGAACACTACGAGATCTCAAACTTTGCAAAGTCCGGATTTTACTCAAAACATAATTCAAATTACTGGAAGGGTGAGAAATATATAGGTATTGGTCCTTCTGCGCATTCATATAATGGTGAAACCAGATCGTGGAACATCGCTAATAATAACAAGTA
The DNA here is from genome assembly GCA_036402155.1 of Sphingobacteriaceae bacterium. GTDB lineage: Bacteria > Bacteroidota > Bacteroidia > Sphingobacteriales > Sphingobacteriaceae > DASWTL01. The sequence continues at coordinate 9,763 of DASWTL010000012.1, forward strand.
CCTGGAGGCTTTAAATAAGGGTATTATTCCCGAAACGGTGGAGGAGCTAAGCCAGCTGGATAAAGTGAATGAATACATTATGACTTCATTACGCACCATATGGGGGCTTGATCTGGGCAGGATAGCGTCAGAATTCGGAACGGATTATCGTTCTATGACAGAAAAGTCTATTCAAATATTTCTGGAAAAAGATCAGCTAAAACGGAATGATAATATTGTTACGCTCACTACTTCGGGGAAGTTATTTGCTGATCACATTGCCTCAGAATTATTTATTATAGATCGTCCGTAATAAAGTTTCCTTCCTGCAAATCCAACCTTACTTATTTTTCGTAATTGTTTTCGATTAACATTAAAAACAACACTAAATGAGAAAGATTTTTATCCTGGCAATTGCATTAGTAGCTTCTGCAATATCAAGCCAATCAATCGCACAAACAAAAATGGTAGGTGGGGCAGCAATGTATCCAAATAAGGATATTGTAGACAATGCCGTAAATTCAAAAGATCACACGACACTGGTTGCAGCAGTTAAAGCTGCAGGCCTCGTAGAAACTCTTAAAAGCGCAGGTCCTTTTACTGTCTTTGCTCCAACAAACACTGCTTTTGACAAACTGCCTGCCGGAACAGTTGAGACACTGCTAAAACCAGAAAACAAAAAAACGCTGACCAAAATTCTTACTTATCATGTTCTGGCGGGCCGCTTTTCTGCTGCAGATATAAAGAAGGCCATTAAAACCGGTAAAGGAACTGCTGAATTTAAGACTGCCAGTGGAGGTAAACTTTGGGCTATGATGAAGGGAAATAAAATTATGCTTAAAGACGAAAACGGAAGTACTGCGTGGGTAACAATTGCTGATGTATTTCAAAAAAACGGGGTAATTCATGAAATAAATGCTGTGGTAACTCCTAAATAAACGAAATTACTAACCCTGTTTATTTTAATCCCGGTAACATGCCGGGATTTTTTTATTCAGGGGAGAAGACTTATGAAATTTGGTTATTACTAATAAGTAATTAAATTGTTGCCGATGAAGGAAGTTATTTGCTTTGGTGAAGTACTTTGGGATTTATTTCCGGATGGTAAAAAGCCAGGCGGCGCTCCAATGAATGTAGCTTACCATTTACATAAACAGGGAATTAAAAGTACAGTCATTAGTTCTGTGGGTAATGATAAAAATGGGAAGGCTCTCGTAAATTATCTGGATGGTATAGGATTAGATACCCGATTTATCCAGGTAAATGACGATCTGCCTACAGGAACAGTTGATGTTTTATTGGATCCTATCGGTACAGCAACGTACACCATTGTAAAGCCGGTTGCGTGGGATGCCATACATTTTGATAAAGCATTTATGCAACCTGTTGAAAATGCTGATGCAATAGTTTTTGGAAGTCTCGTATGCAGGGACCAGGAGAGCAGGGTTACCTTGTTTAAGTTACTTCAACACGCCAGGCTAAAGGTTTTTGATCTGAACCTCCGACCTCCTCATTTAAATACAGATTTACTGGATGAACTGCTGTCTCAAAGTGATATCTTAAAAGTTAATGAAGAGGAGTTTGCATTTTTAACGGCCCATTATAAAATAGTTGAATCTGGTGAACAGGCATTTAAGCAATTAACGGAAAGATTTAGGATCGAATGTCTTTGTATTACTCTGGGAGATAAAGGAGCGATGGTCTGGCATAACAACAAACTATACAGTAACCCGGGTTATAAAGTAAACGTTTCAGACACAGTAGGATCCGGTGATGCTTTTTTGGCAGCATTTATAAAAGGTTATTTGAACAATCAATCTATTGATGATATTTTAACAAGAGCCTGTGCCATAGGAGCATGGGTGGCATCCCGGCCAGGTGCGCATGCTGTTTATACTGAAGAACAAGTATATCAGGGCTTTGGCATCTCAAAAATGACCTGATTATAACAGCCATCGAGCTCAAAACTTTTATCTTCGGGTTTTCGTTTGGTTGTTATAAAAGAGACGATATGCGGGGCTTTGAATTTTCGGAGTTTAGTTCTAATGAAGTGCCAAAAGGAGGCTTTGATGAACTGCTCAAATTATTTCTGGAATTACTGAATTATACTTCCGGCGATGCCAACGAAGCGCTCGCATGGATGAACGAACTGGATAAACAGTATCAGCTTACCAACGACCAGTATGGTATGGGTGACTTTATTGAAGATCTGAAACGGCAGGGATACCTCAGTGATGACGAAAAAAATCCGGGTGGATTTAAGATCTCAGCAAAAACGGAGCAGAGCATAAGACAATCGGCATTGGAAGAGATCTTTGGTAAGCTAAAGAAATCCGGTAAGGGAAACCATAATTCAAATATTTCAGGAGTTGGTGAGGAAAAGAATGCCGACCGTCGTGAATTCCAGTTTGGTGATGCCCTTGATCAGATTGATATGACCGCTTCTATCCATAATGCGCAGGTTAATCATGGGATTGGCGATTTTACCATGACTGAGCGGGATCTTCAGGTGGAAGAGAAGGATTATAAAACTTTAACATCCACCGTGCTCATGATCGATATTTCTCATTCGATGATCTTATATGGGGAGGACAGAATTACGCCTGCAAAGAAAGTAGCGATGGCGCTTGCTGAAATGATCCATAAAAAATATCCCAAAGACACTTTAGATATTGTTGTATTCGGGAATGATGCATGGCCTATTTCGGTTAAAGATCTGCCGTATTTGCAGGTAGGGCCTTATCATACCAATACCTATGCAGGATTAGAACTTGCCACCGATATTTTGCGGAGACGGAAAACTCATAATAAGCAGATATTTATGATCACAGATGGCAAACCCACCTGTTTAAAAGAAGGAAATAAATATTATAAAAACAGTATCGGGCTTGACAGGAAAGTGGTTAACAAAACGTTAAATATGGCTGCTCAGTGCAAAAGACTGAATATTCCGATAACTACGTTTATGATCGCCAAAGATCCTTATTTACAGCAGTTTGTGCGCCAGTTTACTGAAATTAACGGCGGGAAAGCATTTTACAGCTCCTTAAAGGGTCTTGGAGAGTATATTTTCGAAGATTATATCAGGAACAGAAGAAGAACGGTGAGGTAGGTTTTAGTTGGGAGTTGGTAGTCCGGAGTTCTGGGTTTGGAAGTCGGAGGTCCGAAAGTCGGAGGTTTGGAGTTGAGAGTTTTTAGTTGAGAGTTTGGAGTCCGAAGTCTTGAGCCTGGAGTTGGAAGTCCGGATGTCGGAGGGCAGACCGGAAAGTATGGGATTGGCAGTTTTGGCCAAAGAATAGAATTCATAGTAAGAAAGATGAATAAATTAAATATAAAGACATTAGCTGAACTTAAGGCGTCGGGTTATCAGTCGCGGTCGGTGAAGCAGGAACTGCGGGAAAATCTGATCAGCCAGTTAAAAAATAAGAAGGAGGGCTTTGAGGGAATTATTGGTTATGAGGATACGGTGATGCCCGATTTGCAGACTGCCATTCTATCACGTCATAATATGTTGCTGCTTGGCTTACGCGGACAGGCAAAAACACGTATTGCGCGGCTAATGGTTAATTTGCTTGATGAATATGTTCCATATATTGAAGGATCGGAACTTTTCGAAGATCCATTAATGCCTATCAGCTGGTTCGGCAGGAATGAAATACAAACTAAAGGTGATGACACACCCATAGCCTGGCTTCACCGGTCTGAACGATATACAGAGAAACTGGCAACCCCTGATGTTACTGTTGCTGATCTGATCGGAGATGTTGATCCTATTAAAGCGGCCACTTTAAAACTTACTTACTCCGATGAGCGGGTTATTCATTTTGGATTGATTCCGCGTGCGCACCGGGGTATTTTTGTTATTAATGAACTGCCTGATCTTCAGGCACGTATCCAGGTAGCATTATTCAATATCCTTCAGGAAAAGGATATCCAGATCCGTGGATTTAAGCTGAGATTACCCCTGGATATTGAGTTTGTGTTCACCGCAAACCCGGAAGATTATACCAACCGTGGATCAATTGTTACTCCTTTAAAAGACCGGATAGAGAGCCAGATACTTACACATTATCCGCGAAGCATACATATCTCCAGGAAGATAACCCAACAGGAGGCGTCATTAACTACATTTCAGAGAGAAAACATTGAAGCCGATGGCCTTGTAAAAGATCTTATTGAACAGATTGCTTTTGAGGCGAGAAATTCAGAATATATTGATAAGAAATCAGGTGTTTCTGCCAGGTTAACTATTTCTGCCTATGAGAACCTGATTAGTAATGCTGAACGGCGGATGCTAATTAATGATGAAAAGCAAACGTTCGTGCGTATATCTGATTTTATGGGTGTTATTCCGGCAATTACCGGGAAAATAGAACTGGTTTATGAAGGGGAGCTGGAAGGGCCTGCGAAGGTTGCAAATATCCTGGTAGGAAAGGCTATTAAAACTTTAATGGCTGCTTATTTTCCTGATCCTGAAAAACTTAAGAAGTCCAAATCGGCTAATCCCTATGCTGAAATTGTCAGCTGGTTTGGCGCCGGGCACAGCATAAGTGTGCCTGATGATCTTTCACAAAACAAATACAAACTACTACTTAATTCAGTTCCGGGATTAAAAGATGTAATAAAACAGTTCCATCCGGGTCTAACTGAAAACCAAAAATTATTATTGATGGAATTTCTGCTCCATGGTCTGGCTGAATTTTCACAGGTGAGCAAATCACACCTGGATAATGGCTTTGAATTTAAAGATATGTTCAATAGTCTGTTCAGTACAGAGTTTGATGATGAGGATGAAGATTTCACTGATAATAACCGGTATTAATTCCTATTTGAAATAATTTATGGGCAATAAGATCCTGGGGCTGGTGATTATCAGTGTGATATTGATAATCCTGGACATTTATATCTATCGTGCCGTAAGGGCGCTGTATCCTGACTGGACCTTACGGAATGGACGCAAATTTACCTATGTATGGTGGGGCTATTCTATCCTTCTGATAATGGGGGTATTTATTTCTATATTTTTTAATCTCCGCCTTACCATCAGGGCTGTCATATTAGTTGCCTTTTTTATCACGTTTGTGAGTAAAGTGTTTTTTCTGCCATTTTTGTTATTCGATGACTTAAGGAGGGGTATAATCTGGCTTAAAAGGCGAATGGTCAATCGCGATGACCGGCAGGCTACTAATGGTTCTGAACCGATTACAAGATCTGATTTTCTTTTAAAGGCTGGTATTGCTGTCGCGGCCATCCCATTTGCATCACTATCCTGGGGAATTGCATCAGGAGCCTATGATTATCAGATAAGAAGAAAGAAACTCATTCTGCCTAATCTGCCAAAAGAGTTTGAAGGAATGACTATTGCGCAGATCTCGGATATTCACTCCGGCAGTTTTTATAATAAAACTGCAGTAGTTGGCGGTGTTGAGACATTGCTTGCCCAAAAACCTGATGCCGTATTTTTTACCGGCGACATTATTAATAACCTGGCCACTGAAATGCGGGACTACCAGGATATTTTTTCTAAAGTAAAAGCTCCTCTCGGCGTTTTTTCTACTCTCGGAAATCATGATTACGGGGAGTATTATTTCGGACATAAACCGTCTGCGGCAAAAGCAAAGAACCTGCGGGATGTTATTGAAACACATAAAAATATGGGCTGGGATCTGCTCATGAATGAGAACCGCAAGCTTAAAGTGGATGGGGCTGAAATTGCTGTTATTGGTATCGAGAACTGGGGTGCAGGACGTTTCCCTAAATACGGAAAAATGGACAAGGCAGTCTCAGGTACTGAGGATTCACCGGTTAAATTACTGTTGTCTCATGATCCCTCACACTGGCGGGCGCAGGTTTTACCGAATTATCCGCAGATTGATGCCATGTTCAGCGGCCATACTCATGGAATGCAGTTTGGGGTAAAAACTGAATATTTTCAGTGGAGTCCGGTGCAGTATATCTATAAGGAATGGGCCGGTCTATACAAGGAACAGAACCAGCAATTATATGTAAATGTAGGTTATGGATTCCTGGGATATCCGGGAAGAGTTGGTATTCTGCCTGAAATTACGATATTTGAGTTGACGCGGAGTTAAGGTTCCGCTGAAAACATGAAAAAATACGTCAGGCAGTGCCTCGATTTTCTTTTATTCAGCAATATTTTCATAGCACTTTGTGCAGTTGCGCAAGGGCTGGTTACTTATCATCTATTAAATGCTAAGCCCGACAGGCATGTGCTTGGCATTTTATTCGCATCCACTTTAGCATTATATAACTTCAGTATACTGTTATCTAAACCTGCCGATCCCAGCCGGTCGCCTTTTCGCAGGGTACGGTGGGTGTTTTCGCATTACCGGCTGATAATAACCATTACCATAATTGTTATTCTTTCAATAGTGCCGCTATTTCTTTTGATATCGGCCACCTCTAAAATCCTGCTGGTATTCCTGGCGTTGATCGCTGTAACATATAATTTGCCGATATTCAGTATTAACGATAAGAAGTTTGGATTAAGAAGTATACCTGGTATAAAGTTATTCCTGATCTCCTTAGTCTGGTCGTTAAGTGTAGTACTTCTGCCTATTTTAGAGCTCGAGAGTAACACTATCCTGGTTACGTCCAGGGATAGTATTTTATTAATAGCCAAACGTTTTTTACTGATAGCTGCTATAACCGTTCCTTTTGATATTCGTGACCTGTTTCAGGATAAAAATAATGACCTTAAAACTATTCCGGTATTGCTGGGAGAAAAGGCCGCATATCTGGTGTGTCAGGGGCTTCTGGCAGCATATATAGCTATGCTTTTCCTTTTTACAGATAAGTTTAATGTAGACTTTTTTGCCCTTACCTTAACCATCATACTTACTGGATGGCTCATTTTTAAATCCGACTGGAAGAAGAATGAATACTATTATTTCTTTTACCTTGATGGGGTCATGATCCTTCAGTATGTTCTGCTGTGCGCTCTCAATTTCATCTGGAAGTAGCGAACATTTTTCGGTTTAACTGTTATTGAAGTATTATGAGAAATTACTTTTTACTTCTTTTGACATGTCTGTTACTTGCTGCCTGTACAAAAAAAACAGGGAATACCACAGAACAACAGCTCCGGACAGAAAATTTTAATTTGAAGCAGGAGAATGATAGTCTGAAAAGATTACTTGCACAAAATGAGGCTCCTCCCATTAAAGCAGATACCTTATCTAAAGTTTCAGGACCTGCCGCTGTTGCTTCCGGCACTCCAAAACTGCCGGGAAAGCATGCCCTCACACTTCAGTGGATCAGCTGGGACCATCCAGGCAGTGTGATGATCACAGAAACGAATACTGAATGGTATAAAATATCCGGACAGCAGATCGATAAAAAGAACAGCAAGAATTATTTAAAAATCAACGGAAGAGTAAAGCCCTTAAGTGAAAGAGAATTGGAATTTGATGGTACAATTGAGACCAGGGTGGAAACCATAAATGACGGAAAGCCCTGCGTCAGAACCGGCCGTAAAATATTTAAAGCAACCGGCACCCGAAAGTACTGGCGGTTACAGGATATGATCAATTGTGAGGGTGGTATGGTAACTGATTATGTTGATATTTATTTTTAGGGAAGGAGAAAGCTGAAAGGGGAAGGGTTGAACGTGTTGGAAATGGTTTAAAACGTTGAAGAATGCCCACTCCGGCATACTTACCACTTACAGTATATCACTTACAACTTATTACCGGCATCAAGTTCCTTTATCTCATTTTTATACCCGGATGGAAGGATGGCATCCTTTAGGAAGCGCTCAATACTCAGCATCCGAAAAAGCTTGTATATCCCGATTACAGGAGCCAGAAAGGGGATGTTTCCTAATGATAAAAGTGAATTAACCCGTTTTGGAACCACTAATATCTGCGCCTGTTTCAATATCTGAAACCTGAACACACCCAAGTGTTTGCGGTATTGGCGGTATAGATCTCTTGTCAGGTTACTACATGTCAGGTCCACATTCAAGTGTTCAGCCCTCATGTTCATCCATTGTTTGTAGTTTTTAGGCAGACCTTTAATCCCCATGTGTTCACCAACGCGGTAGAATACATCAAATGTTTCTTCTTTTTCTTTATCAGTCAACTTTTTTTCCAGCAGCTCATAAGATCGGATAGAATAATCAATCAACATAAAAAGTACATCACGATAGGCCCAGTCCGGGATTTTAGCTGAGCGGCTGTCTTCTACAGCTTTATGAATTTTATTGATTTTTTCAATGGTTTGTACCGCTTCTTCATATTCTGAAAAAACAATACCGCGGGCATATGAAACAGTAGAGAATAATCGGCCCAGCGGATCTGCCGGCAGCCGCCCAGTAAAATAAAGCCAGTCGACCGCCTTATTTAATGCAAATTCTGCTGAAGCGCCTGCGAAAATGAAGAGAATCGTATCTCCCTTACCCCAGATCTTTCGCACTATCGAATCTTTTCTAACAAAAAAGCGCATGAGTTATTTTTTATATTTCAATAGAACAGAGCTGATATTCAGTTCTTTCTAAGAGGAGTTTCCTTTTGTGAAAATCGTAAGCGTCTATTCACCACACAATATTCCCAATGTGTGTGCCAGAATAACGATCAATTAAAAATCATCAGGATCGTTGTTGTTTAATTAAATTCTCAAGTGCCTGAAGATGTTTTTTAAAAGCTTCGCGACCAGTTGGCGATGCTGAATATTGTGTGTTAGGTTTTCGGCCAATAAAACTTTTATTAACAATGATGTAACCTTCTTTCTCCAGGGCTTTGAGATGAGATGCCAGGTTCCCATCGGTTACATTCAACAGCTCTTTCAGTGAGTTAAAATCATAACTCTCATTCGCAACCAGTACGCTCATAATTTGAAGGCGTATCCTGTTTTCAAAGGCTTTATCGAACTGTTCAAGGGAAATCTTCACTGATTATATTTAAAATGCATAATAGAACCATAAAGAATATGCAGGATGCCAAAGCCGATAATCCAGAATACTAATCCGTACCCCGGAAGCATCGCGGCCAGCAATCCCAGGATAATTTCACAGAACCCAAGCCACTTTACATCCGAGAAGGTAAACTGGCTTGCCGCTACAAGCGCCAATCCGTAAAATATCAGGCACGAAGAGGCTATCATGCCAAAATATCCCCTGAAAATTAAAATAAGGATAAATAATCCCCCTGTAACAAGTGGTACGCTTAGATTTAGCAATAGCCTTTTACTTACCGGGTTCCAGTAGTTCTCGTGTTTTTTATTCGCCTGACGGATGGTAAGTAAGACGCCTGTTACCAGGGACAGAACCAGCACTATGAAAGCAATTAAAAATAGAGGCAACCAAACCGCCCGATCACTATAATCACTGAGTTGCATTTCACTATTTTCACCGTAGACAAGCTTATAACCCACAAAGGCACCTGCTAATGCATAAATACCGGCCATAATGCCCGATAAGCCACTCAGGGAAATAAATTTGGTTGAACGTTCCATCAGGTCTCTGATCGAACTCAGCTCGGAATAAATATCTTTTTCTTTCATTTAAAAGAACTTTGAGATACAAAGTAACAGCTAATTTTTCATTTGTACAAATGAAACAGCTGTTTTAGAAAGCTGTCGTTTATTTATTCCGCCGGAAACGATATGATGATGTAATTCGTTTATCTTTATGTATTAACGCCGGATGGTAGTTTAAACTCTATGAGACACGGATTTTTCATTGTTTTGCTGATTATTTTTACTAATAACCTCATTGCCCAGGTAAACAGGGAAGATGAAGTGCTTGCGGTACAATATTATCAAAGCGGAGATTATGAGAAAGCAGCTGTCATCTTTAAAAAGCTGTTTGACAAAACCGGCAATTCTAATTTTTATGATCCTTATTTTACCAGTCTTCTGCGGCTAAAGAAATATGATGAGGCTGAAGCGCTGGTTAAAAAGCAGATAAAATCACATCCGGAAACATCCATGTACTCTGTAGATTATGGCCGGATTCTTAACGAAAGAGGGCAGTCAGAGAAAGCAAATGAATGGTATAATAACCTGATCCGTAAATTACCAAAGGATGAATTTGCAATCCGCGACCTTGGGTCTAATTTTTACCGTGCAGATGCATATGATCTTGCTATAAAAACATTTGTTGCAGGAAGAAAGCTTCTTAACAATGAAAGAGCATTTTCTTTTGATTTGCTGGCCTTATACCGTTTCCGGAAAGATAAAGCCATGCTTGTTTACGAATATCTTGATGCCATTCAGGAAACGCCGCAACTAATTCCACAGGCCCAGGGTGTTATGAGCAATACCTTTGAAGACAATGCGGATTATGAATTATTAAAAACCGCTATTCTGCGAAGGTTGCAAAAGGATCCTCAAAACGTAGGGCTAACTGAAATGCTGGCATGGCAATTTGTTCAGTCTAAGGATTTTGATATGGCTCTGCGTCAGACTATTGCCCTCGACCGCAGGTTAAAAGAAGATGGCGAGCGGGTTTATAATCTTTCCAGGCTATTATTCAGCAACAATGCCTATGAACAGGCTATCGATGCACTAAATTATCTTGTGAATAAGGGGAATAGTAACCGGTTTTATATAGTTGCGAAAATGGATATCATACATACCAGGAGCAAGCTTGTAACTGCCGGAAAGTATGCTGCCTCTGATTTGACCACTCTTGAAAAGGATTATAAGTCGCTGATAAACGATTTTGGTAAGAATTCACGGACTGCATTTGCCATGCGTCAGCTGGCAGAGCTTCAGGCCTTTTATCTGAATAAACCCAAGGATGCAGAAGGCCTGCTGGAAGAGCTTTTACAAATTGGCGGGTTAACTCCGGATATTGTTGGTCAGGCAAAACTTGAACTTGGCGATATTTATATACTTACCGGTGAAATATGGGAAGCGAACCTTATTTACGGTCAGGTGGAGAAGCAATTTGCCAATGAGCCTTTAGGTCAGGAAGCCAAATACAGAAATGCAAAACTTTCTTATTACCGCGGAGATTTTACCTGGGCAAAAGCACAGCTGGATGTATTAAAAAGCTCAACTTCGCAGCTTATTGCAAACGATGCATTAAATCTGAATCTGCTGATCAGTGATAATTTACAGAAAGAAACGGACTCTGCTGCATTGAGAATGTACTCGCAGGCCGATCTGCTTATTTTTACTAACCGCCCTGATGCAGCGCTTCAAAAGCTGGATAGTATCAATATTCAATATCCAGGAAATTCCCTTACTGACGATATTTTAATGGCTAAAGCACGAATCTTCATAAAAAAGAGCGACTTTAACATGGCTGTTACCAGTCTGCAACAGATAATGGCTGATTTTTCATATGACCTGTGGGCAGATGATGCCACATTTATCCTGGCTGATATTTTTGAGAATAAGTTAAGCCAGCCGGAAAAAGCAAGGGAACTTTACCAAAAAATAATCACCGATTTTCCGGGCAGCTTGTATGTAATTGAAGCAAGGAAGCGCTTCAGACAGCTTAGGGGTGATAAAACAGGGTAAAAGATATTCATCTTTGGACAAGAATTTAGTGAAACGTATCTTCGCGGAATGATACTGTATAATATTACTGTTATTCTTGATGAAGGAATTGAGCGGGAGTGGCTGATCTGGATGCAGAATACCCATATCCCTGAGGTAATGGCTGCAGGAAAGTTTGTATCACAACGGGTTTTAAAGGTCCTGGAATCACCGAATGAAGGTGTTACTTATTGTGTGCAATATGTTGCAGATACCAAAGAGCTGTATGATTCTTACCGTGTACAATTTGAGCAGGGATTTTTGCACACACTCCAAAACAAATATCCCAACAAATTAGTATCCTTCAGTACCATAATGGAATTTATATAATAATAGATTGGACGTGTTTTAATACTTGATACGCAGATCTCAATACTTTTTTAATGAAATTTTTAGAAACAGCAATAAAAGACCTTGTTATAATTGAACCTAAGATCTGGGAAGATAACCGTGGTTATTTCTTTGAAAGTTATAATCATAAACTATTTAAAGAAGCCGGCATAGAAGCTGATTTTGTGCAGGACAACCAGTCACTATCTCATAAAGGAACATTGAGAGGTTTACATGGTCAGGCTGACCCATTTGCTCAGGGTAAACTTGTCAGGGTAATTCAGGGGAAAGTTCTGGATGTTGCTGTAGATATTCGTAAGGGATCTCCAACCTATGGACAGCATGTAGATATTGAGCTTTCAGCCGAAAATCAATTGATGTTCTGGATTGCACCGGGATTTTTACACGGATTTCTTACCCTTGAAGATGATACCATCTTTACCTATAAAGTGACTAAATTATATGACAAAGCTTCTGAAATAGGAGTATTGTGGAATGATAAGGACCTGAATATTAATTGGGGGCTTGATGAGCAGGAAATTATTCTTTCAGATAAGGATAAGGTATTGCCCTCGTTCAATGAGTTTAAAAGTCCCTTTTAAATTCAATCCCTGTTTGGTAACTCAACCCGTCTGATCGCTTTTCATTGCGATTGGATTGTGATCCGTTGTGAAAAAATGTTAAATATGGGTGTATTTAACATAAAACACGTTAAATTTAACCCAAACATCTTTCAGATTAATGAGGTTTTTAACAATTTATTCCCTGGTATTTATTTTTATAACTTCCTTTAGCAAGCCTGGTTTCTCGCAGCAGGCAGATACGGTAAGTTTAAATTCTATTATTACCAAAGTACAAAAGTTTACAGCAGGCTATCCGGCAGAGAAGGTGCATCTGCACTTTGATAAACCATATTATGCCGTTGGTGACACTATCTGGTTTAAAGCATATATAACTTCCGGATTACATCAGCCTACGCAGCTAAGTAAGATCGTTTATGTAGATGTCATCAGTAGTCAGGATTCACTGGTTAATACGCTTAAGTTACCGGTTAGCCAGGGAATAGCCTGGGGGAATATAGCTCTTGCAGCTCACAATTATAAACAAGGAAGCTATTACATCAGGGCATATACTCGGTGGATGATGAACTTCGACCCTGAATATTTCTTTACCAGAACTATAAATGTGGGAAACAGTGAAAAAAAGGTGAGTACGCATATCTCTTTTAATAACTTAAATTCTGCTCCCAGCGCCCGCATAATTTATAAAGATCAGGATGGTAAACCTTATGCCAACAAACCGGTAACCTACCAGCTGAATGGAAGTAATGCAAAAGCGGTAAAAGGAACAACTGATCAGAATGGTGTGTTAATCGCAGGAATCCCGGGTACCAGGACAGAGTTAAGCAGACAATCATTAACCACCACGATCGATCTGGGGAATAAGGAAATCATTACCAATACATTTCCCTTAATATCAGCCGATAAAAGCATAGATCTTCAGTTCTTTCCGGAAGGGGGTGAAATTATAAACGGTATTCCTGTAAAAGTTGCCTTTAAGGCATTAAAAACTGATGGAAAAGGTATTGATATCAAAGGAACAATTACGGATAATGAAGGTAAAGTAGTATCAGATTTTGCTTCATCACATTTAGGCATGGGCGCTTTTATTTTAGCTCCCGAAGCGAATAAAACGTACACGGCAAAAATAACATCTCCGGCAGGTTATAGTGGTACCTATAATTTACCGGAAGTAAAAACGAGTGGGATCACGTTATCGGTCAGCAATACTTCAGCAGATAATTTAGGGCTAAAGATCTTATGTAATAACGATTTTTTAGCAGCGAACCAGGGTAAAAATTTTTACCTTGTAGCCAGGGTGGGCGAAACAATATGTTATGCTGCCCAAACATTACTGCAAAAACAGGTCTATACCGCCGCTATACCAAAAGATAAGTTCCCGACCGGGATAGTGGAGATAACCCTGTTCGCAGCAAATAGTGAACCCCTGAGCGAACGGCTTGTGTTTGTGCGCCGCAAGGATGCTTTGGATCTTTCGTTAAAAACGGATAAAACAACGTATGGCAGGCGTCAGAAAGTTAAACTGACCGTTGGCGCCAGTAACAGTACGACCCCGGCAGAAGCTCATGTATCGGTTTCTGTAATCGACGAAACAAAGGTTCCATTTGATGAAAATTCTGAAACCACTATTTTAAGTAATCTGTTATTGACATCCGATCTGAAAGGGTATGTTGAAAAGCCTAACTATTATTTTAACCGTCCAACTGAAAAAACGGATCAGCATCTGGATATATTGATGCTAACCCAGGGCTACCGGAGGTTTTTATATAAAGATATTATAGCAGGCAAGAAACCTGAGGTCTATTTTTTGCCTGAGCAGGGTATTGAAATTAGCGGAATCCTGAGGACTTCGAATGGTATGCCGATAAATAAGGGAAATGTAAAATTGAAAATAGCGGATAAGTACTTTACTGCTTATGCTGTGACAGACGGGGGCGGTGCATTTAAATTTTCAAACCTGGTTATTCCTGATTCATCAGAAGTAATAGTTTCTTCGATGGATTACCGGTATAAAAATCCAATGCTTACCATTGATCAGAATGCGTTCTTGCCGGTAGTAAACAGTATAAAGCGGCCAGATGAATTTTTGAACATTGATAGTGCAATGAATCCTTATCTTCTGAATAATAAACGGAAATTTAAGAATTCACTGATGCTCAAGGAGGTTGTTATTGTGGGGAGATCAAATACCAATGCCCCAAGTCATGCAGATTATCCGGCATTGACAGGCCTAAGTCCGTGGCCGGATCACCTGATCACGAAGGACAGGTTTGCCAATTGTCCTTCCTTCCTGAACTGTATTACCACGCTAAGTATGGGGACAACCTATGACAATCAACAATTCTATATAACAAGGGATTATAATGCCGGCAATAGAACACCTATGCAGGTATTTTATAATGGAATGCCGGTAGACGCTAATTATTTAGCCTCTATTAATTCAAACGATATTGAGTCTGTTGAGGTATTTCTGAAAGATCAGTTAGGCCTGGTGAATCGCAGCTATAATTCTAACGGAGTTATCGTTGTTAATGGAAAGAAGATTGAAAAGAAAACCCAGATGAGTATGGATGAGATCCGGAAACTATTGCCAAAAAGTGGGGAGGTTAAGTTGATGCCCCAGGGATATACAGTTTCCCGCGAGTTTTATTCTCCTAAGTATGCGGCAACAACCGCTGCCATGAGTAACGATCTGCGAACCACAATTTACTGGAACCCTAAAATTAAAACAGATAAGGTCAGCGGTGCTTCAGTACTTGAATTCTACAATTCCGACAGCCGGGGTACTTACCGGGTAATTGTTGAAGGAATGGATGCTGAGGGTCATATTGGCCGGAGTGTTTACCGCTATAAAGTTGATTAGATTTTGTTTTCAAGCTGCCAGGCAGCGGATCTTGCTTGATCACCGAAGAGTTTTGCTGATTTAAAATTGTTTAACACAGGTTAAAGGATAATTTGTTTATCTGGTATGTGATAACCATGTCATCAGTATAAACATTGTATGAATAGGGCCCTTTTTTCGGTGGTAACTGTTACCATATATCTGGTTATATATGTAAGTTTAATCAGTTTAGGGGGATTCTTTAACCTGACTTTTTATATGCTTATTGCATCACCTGTATTAATTCTCTGGATGGTGCTAACAGTTTTAAAAGATCCATATAATTATCCTGAATTAGAGGAAGGAGAAGAGTGGGGGTATCGGGATAAAGTTAAAGAAGATCTGGATATAATTTAAAAGGGTGAAACTGGGTAGTTCTGCGGGGTGTGCAATGATGTTACAGATATCTCCCTGCATTGGCCATTTCGCGGTGGCCGGGTCGATACCTGTCTGCCTCAGGCGGGATGAAGGATTTTTTAAAGGCAGTGGTAGCCGGGTAGACTTAAAGCAAAATTCTCAAGTTTTGCAGTTAATCAGTAGCCTGAAGTAGCCTCACCTGATACTCATTTAAACATCTATTTTCCTGATCAAACCTTTTATCTTATTATTGCTTATTAATCGGTTAAAGGCGCATGATCAATTTTTTCAGAACACTAAATCCTTTAAATCTTTTTCTGCTGATTTTAGTTGCCTTAATTTTGAGGATCGGGGTTTTTGTAGAACTTCCTCCGAGTCTGAACTTTGAATTCATTGAGCCATTCGCAAAACTGCTTCTACCCATTCCTCTTGAAAATTCGTTCACTTCCGAAGAGAATATCCTGATAGCCATGGTAATAACGGTTATTCAGGCGGTTATATTTAATCGTGTGATTAACAAACACAACTTATTGGGGAAGCCTTCATTTTTACCCGCATTGATGTACGTTACCTCATCATGCCTGCTTGTTCCATTCCTCGTACTTAGCCCCGCCCTTATCTGTAATTTCCTGTTGATATGGATGATAGACCGCTTTCTGGGGATTTATAAACAGGGTCATGCCATGTCGGTAATGTACGACTGCGGAATTATAATCGGTATCGGAACCATTATTTATTTCCCGTTTATTGCCATGTTGCTTACCCTTTGGATATGTCTTTTAATATTCAGGGCATTCAGCTGGCGCGAATGGGTTGCGGGACTTCTGGGTTTTGCCACGGTGTTTTTTTTCATTGCTGTTTTTTATTACTGGAATGACTCATTAACTAAGTTTTATAACATCTGGCTCCCGCTAACCAGTCCTTTCCCAACTAAATTCAATATTAAAATTTATGATTACCTTGTTCTTATACCAATTGTGCCAATAGTTATACTGGCAGTGTATCATCTCCGGGAAAAGTTTTTCAGAAGCTTTGTTCAGGTACGTAAATCGTTTCAGCTGCTGTTCTTTATTTTCCTGGTAGCCGTTGTATCATTTTATCTTAAAAGCGACCATCCGATCTATCACTTTCTGCTTTGTATTCCTGCCGGAGCAGTATTAATGGCGTATTATTTTCTTAATGCCAGTAAAAGGTGGTTTTATGAAGGGTTGTATATGGTTCTGATCGGGTCAATTATTTATTTTCAGATATTTTAGGATCTTTTATAACATCATTTTCTGGGCTAAAACCTGATTGTTGTAAAGTTGGTGAGTTGCTTCTGCCAATCAGCTTATCAATAGGTTTTAAATCCAATCCTTTTTGCCCTCTATGGCCGGGCTGGCATGTTACTTTGATTGGCCAAAGTAACCAAAGCCCAATGCTTTCCGAAGGTGACTCACTACATACTGGCGGATCGGCATGGTGACTTTTGCGTTCAAAAGTTACTAGGGCACCCGCCCATGAGCGGACTAAAAATCATTTTAAAGATTAAAACAATCATTATTGCCCTCAAGCCGGGCAGGCATGTTACTTTTTACTGGCAAAAAGTAACCAAAAGCCCTATGCTTTCCGAAGGTGACTCCACACGGAGCCTCGCTCGTTTAGTATCAGCACAGGCTGGTTTTGTTTAGCTGCGGTGGTTGATGAAGTGGTTGTGGGTAAAAAGCACAAAACACTATGCCTTTCCCACACACAGGCCGGCATCTGATACTAAACCTGGCTGTCACTGCCGGAAAGCATGCATAGCGGCTAGCATCATCATATTAATAAAATCGGAATAATTAATAACCTTTTAGCACTGCATAGTTCGTTATGTATGAACGCCATGCAACCCCTCATATTACCAGTATCTAAGCCGACGGAGGTTTGTGGCTTCCCTCAGTGCCGGAAAAAATTTCGCCATCAGCAGGCCGCGAGCCAGGAAAAGGGCATTGGCTTGTTTCTCGAAGGGTTGGAGCTAGCGCGCAGGAGGAAGCAAGGCGCCAGCCCGTGAGCGCTGATGGGGAAATTGCGGGAAGCATTGTGCGGCAAAGGCACCTTGGGAAGACACAAGAGTTTATTTATCAGTTTTTTATTGCTTTTTAAAGGTATAAATGGTCTCTCCGCCAACTGGCGGATCGGCATGGTTCCTTTTGCGGAAAAAGGAACTAGGCCAACCGGCGGCCATGAGCCGGACTAACAATCATCTTATCATTAACATTTAAAAACAATCATTAATGCCCTCTCTGCCGGGCTGGCATGTTACTTTTTACTGGCAAAAAGT
>DASWTL010000013.1:0-14576 GCA_036402155.1 Sphingobacteriaceae bacterium
TAATGTCTTCCGGCAGGTGACTGATAAAATATAAATACTCATTTGTGTTAAATTCTTTCCTGCTCAAAATATGGGTATCACCGGTTTGCTTCCACCCCGCAATTAAAGTATCAATAGTTTTAAAAGCTGGTGCATTGGTTGGTGGCATATTGGCCGGCATTCCAGGCTGATATATCCAGGCATAACTGTTGATCTTTTCTTTAACCGATTTACTTCCTTTAATAAGATTGGAATCCAGATATGATAAAAATTGCTTGGTGGTTATTGATTGAAATGCGTGTGAATCAAAATATTCTTTTAAAAATATATCAAACTTTTTGCGGCCCACAGATTCTTCAATCACTCTTAGAAACGAATACCCCTTTTCATAGGCAATATCAGAAACTCCTTCATCCGGGTCACGACCTGTAAAATCGTTTTTTAACCGGGTATCAGGATTGGTTTCTCCAAGTTCGTTCACCAGGTTTATGAGGCTCTGCCTGCCGAGAAATTCCTGCATATTCGCATCTTCTTTCCCGTATACTTCTTCTATTATCCGGCGCTCCAGATAGGTTGTAAATCCTTCATTAAGCCAGAAATCATTCCATGTGGCATTCGTTACCAGGTTCCCGCTCCAGTTGTGAGCTAACTCATGCGCAATCAGGCTCACTAATGATCTGTCGCCAGCCAGTACTGTAGGTGTTGCAAATGTTAGCATGGGGTTTTCCATACCGCCAAATGGAAAGCTTGGTGGCAAAACCAGTACATCATATCTGCCCCACTTGTAGGGGCCATAGAGTTTTTCGGCAGCATTAATCATCTTGCCCATATCTGCAAACTCCCATGCAGCCTTATCCACAACAGTGGGTTCTGCATAAACCCCGGTGCGCTTATCCACCGCTTTAAATGCAATATCGCCGACAGCAAGAGCCATCAAATAGGATGGAATAGGGCTGGGCTGCTTAAAATGATAAATTCCTGTTTGATTCTTTTCCGTCGGATTGATGGCACTCATCACCGCAAGCAGTTCTTTTGGAACCGTAACTGCAGCATTATATGTAAATCGCACTCCGGGGCTATCCTGGCAAGGGATCCATGTACGAGCCAATATAGCTTGCGATTGCGTAAAAAGATAAGGATGAACTTTTCCCGATGTTTGCAGCGGCGTTAACCATTGCAATGCTGCGGCATCTGCCGATGTTGTATAGGTTATGGAAATTTTGCGGGTTCCGGGTCTGATTTTAACAGTTAAAGGGCGACCTAAAAATTCTTCTTCATCGCCCATCGTATAAGTGGTTTCCTGCCCGTCAGTCATTATCTTACTGATTAGAAGATTACGGGTATCAAATACGATATTATCTGCACCTTTTAAGTTATTAATAGTCCAATCGGCTGTACCTGAAATTTGTTTTGAAGAAAAATCAACTTTAATGTCGAGATCCAAATGTTTTACGACGGCAGAAGCAGGTTCTGCAAAAGAGTGCGGATCATGTATTTGGGTCGGCTCACCGTTTTTATCTTTAACTGAAGAAACCGGAAGCTGGCAGGAGGATAATATCAGTAAATAAGGAATAACGAGTAGTAATTTCTTCATCTTAATTATGGCATAGATGATCTTTATTCAGAGTTGAATTAACGCTCAGGATTCATTTTCAGAAATTCTTGATCACGCAATATTATTTCTTGAAATTAACCTGAATAATAACTTCTTTATCATCAATTGGTTTCCAGAGAGGTCCGTTTTTTATCACCTGGATCACTTCCTTAGAATATTGATCAGCGATGCCATCAGCGACTTTTAAATCCACAGGTGTGCCAGACTGACTTATTTTAAAAGCAATAAACAGATCTTTTGCACCATCCTTCAATGAAGCCGGTTTAGGGATTTTATTGTGGATATATTTTGTGTATTCATTCCAGCCTGCAACTGGTTCTGAGCGTGACAGGCTTTGTTTTGCCAGAGCAAAAACCGGAGAAGCAACACTGTTAGCAATCTCCATTGTTTGGGTACTTATTTTAGCTGTATTTGATTGAACTGTCGGTTGTGCAGACAGATTAACTTCCACTTTCTTACTAACTTCAGGAGCATGGTAACCATTCATCCAAAAAAGTATAGCTGCCAGAACAAACATCAAACCCGACGCAGCAGCAATACTTAAACGCTGCGCTGTTATGCTAAATGCTTTTTTATTTACTTCTTGTTCAAGGATACGATCAGCCAGGCGTTGTTGTAAAATGGTTAACTTCTCTGCAGGTTCAATCACATAAGTGTACCCTTCCAATGCATCAGCCAAAAACTCATCCTCAAGGGCCTGCTTTTCTAGTTCGTGCATTTTTCCGGGATCCAGTGTTCCATCAAGGTATTGCTGGATTGTAAGGCTATCTAATATTTTATCTTTCACCACTTTTCTCTATGCAAATTTTTAAATTTCTTTTCCCGTTCTGTATATAACTTTTCACTTTGTTAATATCAAAGCCTGTTAAATCAACTACTTCTTTATAAGATCTTTGTTCAAGATAAAACAAGTTAATACATATTCTCTGTTCTTCAGGAAGATGCTCCATACATCTTTCCATAGCTACCAGCTGGTTTTCACGTAGATCATCTATATCAAGATGCATAAAAACATCTTTTTCCATAAAATGATCTTCGATATTTACAAAGTCATGTTTGCTATCTGATCGAATCGCCATCAGACAATAATTTCGGGCCAGGCTATAAAGCCAGCTTTTGAAATTTGTTACTTCATGTACCCGGAGTTTAGTTACCAGTTGCTCAAAAATCTGCATTACTGCATCCTTACTCTTTTCATCATCTTTAAAATATTTCAGGCACACACCATAAACCAATGGCATATATTTTTCATACAACGCTCCCAAAGCTTCAAGATCTCCTGATTCGCTAAACTTTGCAAGTAATGCATGCTCTTCTGCGATAGTAGCCGGTAGTTTATATTTTTTAAAAAATTTCAAAATCGCTTATTGTAAACCAATTATAAATAAATTTATCTAACCTCTGTTACCATTTTGCAATATCAAACTAATAACACGTCGTATTGTTGTTTTTTTGACTAACACACACATATTATGAAATCAATTAAAATTTTTACGACAGCCGCTTCTCTGCTTATATTAACGAGTTGTGAAACATTGAATCAGGCAGGACAAATATTAACACAAACCGGTGCGCTGGGTGGAAACCCAACTCAGACAGAAATAGCAATGGGTTTAAAGCAGGCTCTGGAGTTTGGAACAAACTACAGTACTGAAAGATTATCAGCTACTGATGGATTTTTTGGTAATCTGGCAATCAAAATACTTTTTCCGGAAGAGGCTCAAAAAGTTGAAAGAACATTGCGGAGTGTTGGATTGAACAGGTTAGCCGACAATGTTATCCTTACAGTCAACCGGGCTGCTGAAAGTGCTGCTAAGGAAGCTAAGCCGATATTTGTAAATGCGATTAAGCAAATGACTATCACTGATGCGGCTAATATTTTATTGGGAAACCAGAGCGATGCCGCAACCCAATACTTCAAAAGAGTAACAACAAATCAGCTTTCTGATAGGTTCAGGCCCATTATTCAAACCAATTTGAATAAAGTAGGAGCAACCAGGAACTGGAGTGAGGCAGTTGGATATTATAATCAGCTACCCATGGTAGCTGATATAAATCCTGATCTTGCAGGGTATGTTACGCAAAAAGCAATTGATGGTTTATTTTATGAAATTGCCCAGGAAGAATTAAAAATAAGATCCAATATTTCGGCCAGAAGTACGCCGCTTTTGCAAAAGGTATTTGCCTACGCAGATAGAAACAAGGGCGTTACGGGTTATTAGTACTTTCGGGGAGTTTCCAGTTTTTCTAAACTAATCCATCGTGTTTCTTGTTACTATAGAAATCTATTAAACCAGAATATTATGGAAAATAATGAAAAACTGATTGACAGCCTCAATCACCTGGTTGCAATTTGCAATGATGGTAAATTTGGCTACGAAACGGCAGCTGAGGATGCAGAATCTTCAGAACTTAAATCAATGTTTACGGGCTACAGCACACAACGTGCAGAATATGCTTCACAATTGAAAGAATATATCCGCTCATCAGGTGAGGATCCGGATAAAGATGGTGGCCCTTTGGGTGCATTGCACAGGGCATGGATCGATGTGAAAAGCGCATTAAGCTCTAAAGATAATAAAGCGGTGCTTGGAGCCTGTATAACTGGCGAAAAGGCCGCAATAGAGGCTTACGATGATGTTTTAAATGATTCAGATATTAATCTACCGGCAAACATCCGCGAAATGCTGATCACTCAAAGAAGTGGTATTCAGGAAGCACTTAACCGTGTAAATTCACTTCACGAAACAGTTAATTCCTGATAAGACAATAGTTATTTTTTTTAAGCCTGGATGCGTGTAAATCATCACGCACCCAGGCTTAATTTTTATACCAGTAACCTAACGGGCTCTTCCAGCAATGCTTTTAGTGTTTGCAGAAATGCTGCTCCTGAAGCTCCATCAACCACGCGGTGATCGCAGCTTAAGGTTACCTTCATAATATTTCCCGGAACTACAGCGCCATTTTTTACAACAGGAACCTGTTGAATACCTCCAACAGCTAAAATACATGCGTCTGGCGGGTTAATAATAGCAGTAAATTCATCTATACCAAACATACCTAAGTTGGAAATGGTAAAGGTTGACCCTTCCCAATCTGACGGCTGCAGCTTTTTAGACTTAGCCCTTTGAGCAAAGTCCTTAACTTCAGCTGAAATATGCGATAACGTTTTACCATCAGCAAATCGAACGACAGGTACCAGCAAGCCATCTTCTACAGCTACTGCAACTCCGATATTCACATGTTCGTTATAACGGATCTTATCACCTAACCATGATGAGTTTACAGTGGGATGTTGCTTTAGAGCTATTGCTGTTGCCTTTAGTACAATATCATTGAATGAGATCTTTACCTGAGCAAACTCATTCATCTTGCTCCTGGCTGCCATGGCGCTATCCATGTCAATACTCATTGTCAGATAAAAATGCGGGGCGCTGAATTTGCTTTCTGCAAGTCGTTTTGCAATGATCTTCCGCATCTGAGATACCGGTTTCTCGGTATATTTCTCTTCGCCAATAAACTGCGGTATAGTTATTTTTGATTGGCCGGCTTCAGCAGGAGCGGCCCCTTGTGGAGCGGCTGAAGGAGCTGGTTTTTCGGAAGGTTTAAACTCTTCAACATCCTTTTTCACGATCCTTCCACCCTCTGCAGTTCCCTTTACCTGTGCCAGATCAATACCTTTTTCTTGGGCTATTTTCTTTGCAAGAGGTGATGCTTTAACTCTGGAATCGGAGTCTGCAGATTTCTCTTCTTCTTTTGGCTGAGCCGCAGGTTTTTCTAGCTGTGCATTAGCCTCATCAGGCTTTTGAGCCTCAGATTTCTTTTCAGGTGCAGCACTGCCACCCTTTAACAGGGCCTGAACATCTGTACCTTCTTTACCAACAATAGCAATAATATCGTTAACCTTTGCCGCCTGTCCTTTTTCCACACCTACATACAGAAGAGTTCCCTCTGCATATGCGGTCACTTCCATGGTTGCTTTATCTGTTTCGACATCAGCCAGTGTATCATCACTTTTAACTGTATCGCCAACCTTTTTATGCCATTCAGCGATTACACCTTCAGTCATTGTATCACTTAACAGAGGCATACGGATAATCGTTGCGCCTACTGATTCAGGATCAATAGCCTGTTCAGGCTCTTTAGCTTCTTCCTTAGGTTTTTCAGGGGCTTCCTCTTTCTTTTGTTCTTTTTTCTCAGGCTCAGAAGCTGCCGGGGTTTCAAGCAGACTCTTGTAATCTTCACCCGGATTTCCTAAAACAGCTATGACTGCATCTACAGGCACTGCTTGTCCTTCTTCCGCACCAATGTGGAGGATGGTTCCTTCCTGAAAAGATTCAAAATCCATCGTGGCTTTATCTGTCTCTACTTCGGCGATAAGGTCACCAGTACTTACTTTATCTCCAACTTTTTTATGCCACTTTGCGATGACCCCTTCGGTCATAGTATCGCTCATTTTTGGCATACGTACTACTTCGGCCATTATATTTTTGAATTACTTTAGGATCTTGTTAATTAGCTGTTTATAAATGGGTAATCAGACTGAACGTAAACATCTTCATACAGTTCAGATGGCTCAGGCCATGGTGATTCTTCTGCAAAACGTACTGATTCGTCTACTATCGCTTTCACTTTCTTATCAATCTCTTCAAACCAGGCTTCGTCGGCATATTTTTTATCTGAAATAGCTTTTTTTACTACTTCAATGGGATCTTTCCCTTTGTATTCTTCTACTTCCTCCTTAGTCCGGTATTTTGCAGGGTCAGACATCGAGTGGCCCTTGTAACGATATGTACGCATTTCCAGGAATGTTGGGCCTTCACCGCGACGGGCACGTTGAACCGCTTCATCCATAGCATTATGAACCGCTACCGGATCCATTCCGTCAACCGGAGCGCAAGGCATATCAAACCCAAGTCCAATTTTATAAATATCAACCATATTGGTGGTACGAGCTACCGAAGTTCCCATGGCATATCCGTTATTCTCACAAACGAATACTACCGGAAGTTTCCATAACATGGCCATATTAAACGTTTCATTAAGTGCACCCTGACGAACAGCGCCATCACCCATGTAACAAACGTTTACATTATTAGTTCCTTTATATTTTTCAGCAAAGGCTATACCTGCACCCAAAGGGATCTGGCCTCCAACTATTCCATGTCCGCCAAAAAACTTATGTTCCTTGCTAAACATGTGCATAGAGCCACCTTTACCTTTTGAACAACCGGTTGCTTTACCATACAATTCCGCCATAATTTCGTTGGCAGTCATTCCTCTTGCGAGCGCATGAGCATGATCACGATATGCAGTAATCATGGAGTCTTCCGGACCAAGGACAGACATAGCCCCAGCCAGAACCGCTTCCTGTCCGATATACAAATGACAAAACCCTCTTATCTTTTGCTGTCCATAAAGTTGTCCTGCCTTTTCCTCAAATTTTCGCATCAGGAGCATAGACTCGTACCAATTAAGGTAAGTATCCTTTGTTATTTCTACTGAACTCATTCGTTAATGTGTTTAACTGCCTGCCGGTAGACAGAGTGCGCAAATCTAACCATATCTTACAAAAAAAAAGAATAAGGCCTTGTTTTGTTTGCCATTATACAGCAGGATTTTTGTATTTTTTATTTGCAAAAAAGAGTTAAAAGAATAATTTTGGGGTTGTGGAAACAAAATAATACCATAGTTTTGTAACCACTTGAAATACTTTCGAGTATAAAGGCGTTAATAGTCTTGTTGTTTAACTATTAAACGAGTTTTAGTAATGGGGAAAAGAGTAATAGTAGTAATTCTACTAATGATTTCTTTTGTGTCAATCCAGGCGCAAACAACTAATAAGAATCAAAAAACACCAGTAACGGAAGATCCCGATAATCTTGTTAAGGATTATTTCGGGCAGATTATGGGAGTCGCTTTATCTGCAACTTCTAACTTAAAGCTTTACCAGTTTGTATATGACTGGATTGGTACTCCATATCGTTTAGGCGGTACTTCCAAACAGGGAATTGATTGTTCAGGTTTTGCATATCAATTATATAGTAAGGTGTTTAATACGGTCATCGGCAATAATTCCAGGAACATTTACAGTATGGTTAATCCGGTAAAAAAAGATGAACTGGATGAAGGAGATCTTGTTTTCTTCAAAATAGGTAGCAGGTCAATTACTCACATGGGTGTTTATATGGGCAACAACAAGTTTGCTCATGCTTCGAGCAGTAAAGGAGTAATGATTAGCGATTTGAATGAACCGTATTGGAAAAGATATTACTATCAGGGCGGCAGAATGCTGGCTTCACTTAGGGATCAGTTTAACGACTGACACATAACAAAACAAAAAAACGACCCGGTCTATACAGGCTGGGTCGTTTTTTTTATGATCTATTTTTCAATATCCCTGGTTGTTCTGATCAGGCTAATACCAGTGAAAAAGAAGATGATTCCTAATACAAGGAATACAATTTGCGACCTGACAGCTCCTGAACCCTGGGCGAACTCAACCGCAGCATAAATAAGACCTATAATTCCGAGTATAGTTAAGATTGTTCCGAACGTTCTTTTTTGATTCATGTTCTTGCTTTTAATGTGTTAATATTAAAAGAAAGTAAAATGTTTGACCAGTATCAGTTCTTAATAATGAGAACAACACCAGTGATAAGCAATATAGTCCCCATTATCCGGTATAAATTCACACTATGCTGTGCAAAACCTAAAAGCCCGTAATGATCCAGAACTACTGCCAGGATCATCTGACCCCCAACAATAAGTCCCAGCATATTGGCTGCGCCTATTTTAGGGGCAAGAATAATAACCCCGCAAACATATAATGCACCGATAATACCTCCACTAAGTTTATATAATGCAATTGATTTTACTTGCGAGAGGGTAGAAAAGCTGGTGCGTTCAAATAAAAGAAGATAAATAATTATAACAATAGTTCCGACCAAAAATGAGATCAGGGTTGCCATAACCGGGCTCCCCAGAGCCGATCTTAATTGGGCATTTATTCCTCCCTGCGCCGCTATGCCCATACCCGCAATTAATGCCAGCAGATAATAAAAAATGTTGCTCATAATATTTTAAAAAATGTATAATTCAGAGATAGAACAAATAGCGTAATATTACTGTTCAAAATCAACAAGCATAAAATAAAAATTGGAAATAGCTAAAACCGTTTTTGAAATTTCGGGATATCTGATCATTGTTTTTACTCTTATTCCATTTATTCGTAATGATAATTGGTTCTTTCGTGTCTTTGAATATCCGCGGTTGCAAAAACTGGCGGCAGCATTATTTATAACGGGCTGTTACATAGTCATATTTGAAGTTAACGATACGCGTGAATATCTATTTTTAGGTTTGAGCACCTTAATCATAGCATATCTATTTTACCAGATCTTGCCGTTTACACCATTTACTAAAGCGCAACTGGTAAGAGGAAGATCTGTATTGCACGAAAACCGCATTAAGCTCTTTATTGCAAATGTCTATCAGTACAATAAACGTACTGAGCTATGCCTTAAAATGTTGAAAAAATGCGATCCTGACGTTATTATGCTGGTAGAAACTGATGCTTACTGGGCTAATAAGCTGGTAGTCCTGAAAGAAGAATATCCACACAGGGTAGAATATCCATTAGAAAATACGTATGGTATGATGCTCTACTCCAGGCTGAAATTAATAGATAGCAAGGTAAAGTTTCTTGTTGAAGATGATATTCCTTCCGTTCATACTCAAATAGAGTTAGCTTCCGGAAAAATCATTCGCCTCTATTGTGTGCATCCCACACCGCCTGTTCCTCAGGAGAATCCCCGCTCAACAGAGCGTGACAAGGAACTTTTGCTGGTAGCAGAAGAAGTTAAGAATATCAAGGAGCCAGTTATTGTGGCTGGCGATTTGAATGATGTGGCCTGGAGTTATACTACTGATTTATTTTCAAAAATAAGCGGTTTGCTTGACCCCAGGAAAGGCCGGGGCTTTTATAATACATTCCATGCCAGGTATTTCTTTTTGCGTTTTCCGCTTGATCACGTATTTTGTTCAGCAGATTTTACTTTAATACGTATTGAGAGGATGCCAGATATCGGGTCAGACCATTTTCCAATGTTTATAGAATTGCAATACGAGAAGGATGCAAAACTTAAACAGGAAGAACCAAAGGCTGATGCCGGTGAAAAAGAAGTAGCAGAAGAGAAGGTTCATGCAGATACCGGCGGTTCCCGTCATGATCGCTGATATCGTGCAGTCATTTTTACTACACGTTCCTCAAAACTTTCAGTAGATAGTTTCTCCCTACCCAGTCGGTCAACCATTATTGGGAATGAAAATGGTGTTGGCTTTTGGCTTTCTGTTATCACGATCTTCATCTCACTTATCCTCCGCAAGGCCTCGCGAAGCCGAAATTCTTCCAATTGAAATTGCATCGCTTCCTGGTATGCCTGCCGGATCAACAGATTATCTTTTTCATATTCGCTGAAAACCTCAAAAAGCAGCGAAGTGGAGGCCTGTAGATGGCGGTTTTTCATTGATTTACCAGGAAAGCCGGTAAAGACCAGTCCAGCAATGTGGGCAATATCCCGAAAACGTCGTCTGGCCATTTCATTGGCATTCAAACTGTGTTCAATATCTTCGATGAGATTTTCTGTGCCAAAAAGATTTTGGGATAGTGCTTCCTCTAAAGGAATTTCTTCATCTGTTAATAGTTCGAAACCATAATCATTCATGGCAATAGAGTAACTGGCTTTTCTGATCTTACCAAAACGATATGCAAAGAGTGAAGCCATTCCTTCGTGCACCAGTCGACCGTCAAACGGATAAAAGAATAAGTGGTAACCATCTCTCGACTGAAATTTTTCGATCAGGAACTCATTTTTCTTCGGTAAATGAGAAAGCTCCTGTTGTAAATTAAATAATGGCTTCAGTGCTTTTATCTCGATATCTTCTTCCTTATTTCTTGCAACTTCATCTAATTTAATCCTGAACATGGCCGACAACTGCGATGACAATGGCATCCGGCCCCCCATCCAGCTGGGTACAGTACCTTTTTTGCTGGATGATTTTTTTACAAACGCGGTCATATCCTTGATTTTTACAATTTCAAGGCTTCTGCCGGCAAACCAGAAGGTATCACCAATCTTTAAACGGGAAATAAAGCCTTCCTCTATAGTACCTAAATAGCCTCCGGAAAGAAATTTAACCCGCATACTCACATCGCTTACTATGGTGCCCATGGTTAGTCGGTGCCGCATGGCAACCCTTCGGCTGTTTACTTTATAAAGACCATTTTCAATCTCAACTTTCAAAAACTCATCATACTGAGAAAGGGTTTTTCCACCCCGGGTAATGAAGTCAAGCATCCAGTTGAAATCCCGTTCTTCCAGGTCAGCGTAGGAGTAGGTAGATTTAATTTCCCGGTATAAAATATCAGGCATAAAACCATCGGAAACCGCCAATGTAACCATGTATTGTAACAGAACGTCGTAGGCCAGAAGAATAGGATCACGGCTTTCGAATATCTCATCTTTTAAAGCTTGCTTTAATGCAGCTCCTTCGAGAAGCTCAAGTGAATGTGTGGGAACAAACCAGGCACGGGATGTAGCGCCCGGTGTATGTCCGCTTCGCCCTGCACGCTGCATGAACCGTGCAACACCTTTCGGGCTTCCGATCTGCACAACGGCATCAACCGGTCTGAAATCAACACCCAGATCAAGACTTGAAGTGCAAACCACCAATCTAAGTATTTCGTTATGAAGTGCTTCCTCAACCCATGCACGCAGCTCATTATCAAGTGATCCGTGATGCATCGCCATAACACCCGCATATTCAGGATATTTATCTAAAATGGTTTGGTACCATATCTCAGACTGCGAACGGGTATTCGTAAATATTAAGGTCGTTTTGCTTTTGGAAACGATCTGCATAACTTCAGGAAGCAATTTAATACCCAAATGGCCGGCCCAGGAAAACTTCTCGATATTGTCGGGAATAATAGATTCTATAACAATTTTTTTATCCACCTTCGCCCTTATCAGCCGAATATTCTCTTTAGGCATGTCCTTACCTAATAGAACCTCTGCAGCTTCATTTAAATTCCCGATGGTTGCCGAGATACCCCAGATGCTAAGTTGTGAGTTGTGAGTTGTGAGTTGTGAGTCCCGCCTTGCGTCAGAATTCCTGATGGATTTCAATCTTGATAAACCTAATTCCATTTGTACTCCCCGTTTTGTCCCGAGCAGCTCATGCCACTCGTCAACAACCACTACCCGCAGATTTTGAAACATTTTAGGATATTCCTTTTGTGCTAACATTAAGTGCAGACTCTCGGGAGTGGTTAATAAAACTTCAGGAAGATTTTTTTTAAGATTTTGCTTTTCTTTTGCGGATGTATCACCCGTACGTGCAGCAATTTTCCAGGGTAATCCAAGGTCATCGGCAGCAGTTTGCATGGCCTTTCTTATATCATTGGTTAAGGCACGCAGCGGCGTAATCCAAAGCATAAGTAGACCATTGTTTTTTCGGGATTGATAGTCATCCGGATGGCGGTTTATATAATCAGCCAGGAACGGAAGAAACATTGCAAATGTTTTACCACTGCCGGTAGGCGCGTTGAGGAGACCGGAATATCCCTGCAAAAAGGCTTTTTCCATGTCCGACTGGAATGGAAACTGCCTCCAGTTACGGGTTTTATACCATTCAGAAATAATTAATTCGCCTTTCAATGCTTTATCAACATTTAGACATGAACGAAGTTTTTTTAGGCTTTAACATCCTGATATTTAAGTATATTTATATAAGGGTAACAGCCTGCAAGATATGGTTCCTGAAGCCTTTATTCGCGGTATTGGACCAAAAAAGTCAACAGTGTTTTCCCCGGTTAGAGATAAACGGGAAGCAGTGGATGATATTATTATGAGATCTGAAGCCATCCGGGTTAACTCAAAAAACGAAATGGATGGCTTATTCTGCCTGTCTAACATCAATAGCGGTGTAATTTCAGCTTGTTTCTTCGATCCACAGTACAGAGGTATATTAGATAAACTAAAATACGGCAATGAAGGTGATCGTCAAAAAAAAAGGGTAATTCTATCCCAGATGGATGACGAATTAATCAAGACTTTTATTTTAGAGATAGCCCGGGTACTGCAACCTGGCGGCCATTTGTTTTTATGGATAGATAAGTTTCATCTGTGCGTGGGCATTTCTCATTGGTTTCAGGGCACCACTTTATTTAAAGTAGATCTAATAACATGGGATAAGGGTAAAATGGGGATGGGATACCGTACGAGAAGGAAGGCTGAATATCTGATGGTATTACAGAAGGCTCCGGTAAAAGCGAAGGGCGTTTGGATAAAACATAATATCCCGGATGTATGGGCAGAGAAAATTATTGGAAAAATTCATCCTCATCAAAAACCTTTTGAACTTCAAAAAAGTCTGATAACTGCAGTTGTTCCGCAAGACGGCTATGTTATTGACCCTTGTGCGGGCAGTTACTCTGTAATGGAAGCATGCAAATCTTTTGGCTGCAATTTTATCGGATCTGATATTTTAAGTTAAAAAGCTCTTTAACGTTTGAATTGTATCCGCTTCTTCAATTTTTTTGTCGTAGCGCCATTTCAATATTCTTGGGAACCGTAAAGCAACGCCGGATTTATGCCTGGTCGAATAGTTTATACCCTCAAAGCCAATCTCAAATACTAACTGGGGTTTTACCGTACGCACCGGACCGAATTTCTCCAGCGTGTTGCGTTTAACAAAATGATCAACCTCCCTGATCTCTTTATCGGTTAATCCTGAATATGCCTTGGCAAACGGTACAAGTTTGTCATCATCCCACACAGCAAATGTATAATCGGTGTATAAATCGGCCCTGCGTCCATGCCCCTTTTGTGCATAAATCATTACTGCATCAACAGATAGTGGGTCAATCTTCCACTTCCACCAGTCACCGCGTTTCCGTCCGGTCAGATACGGGGAGTCCAGCCGTTTTAGCATAAAGCCTTCAGCAAAATTTTCCCGAGATCTTTCACGCAAGGCATACAAATCGTCCCAGTTTTTAAAGTTTACCACCGGTGATAGCCTGAATATTGATTTATGTACACTTTCATAATGCAGTTTTTCTAAGATATTCCGTCGTTGCCTTAATGGAAGATGCCTGATATCCTCGCCATGATATTCCAGGCAATCATAAGCGATAAATGCCATTGGACTTTCAGACAATATTTTTTTGGTAAGATTTTTTCTGCCGATGCGGGTTTGTAGCACATTGAACGGCAAGGGGCAATCATTTGCAAAGCAGATCGCTTCTCCATCTAAAACTGTTCCCGAAGGCAAGCCCTCCAGAAATGAGTGCAGTTCCGGAAATTTATCTGTTGAAAGCTCTTCACCCCGAGTCCAGATAAATATTTCGCCGTTCCTTTGGATGGTTTGCACTCGTATACCATCCCATTTCCATTCTGCCTGCCATTCTGTGGGATCGCCTAAGGCTGTTTGTATTTCTTCTGCTGATTTGGATTGGTCCGAAGTTTCCTGAATGGCATATGCAAGAAAGAATGGATAAGGACGCGAATCGTCATCAGAGCCGTCTTCCGGCTGAATGACCTGAGAATAACTAAACGTATTCGGGTTCCAATTCCCCATTATCCGATGTGTGATCACAGCGGCGTCCAGGCCGGAAAGTTCGGCCAGTGCTTTTATTATCAGATTTTGAGATACGCCGATACGAAAGCTTCCTCCAAGTATTTTGTTGAGTACAAACCGCTCCTGTGTATCCATTGATTGCCAGGCTTCTACCAGCCATTGCTTTCGTTCATCTTCCGTCAGCATATTCAAATTATTTATTTCAAACATCCATTCGGAAAGCGATTTTTCCTGTGTGTCAATTGGCTCCGGCAACAATAATGCGATCGTTTCACCCAGATCGCCAACAACATGATAACTTTCTTCAAATAACCATTGCGGAATATTTGCCAGCTCCATA
>DASWTL010000014.1:0-14757 GCA_036402155.1 Sphingobacteriaceae bacterium
GTGAATGTATATCCCAGGTACTCCATCACATTAGAAGATCCGCACCCTGAAGAAACACCATAATTGCCGTGTTTGGCAACCTTATATCCTGCTCCTGCCACAACAAATGAAGCCAGGGTAGAAATATTAAACGTGTTCTTACCATCACCACCAGTTCCGCAAAGATCAATAAGGTCATACTGGTCCAGATCTACTCTCAGGCATAAATCCAGCATTGCTTTTCTGAAACCTTCCAGTTCTTCAACAGTAATGCTACGCATACAGTATGCTACCATAAAAGCTGCGATCTGTGAATTATTATACTTTCCCTGGGCAATATCTTTTAATACTTCATGAGCTTCCTGGCAGCTTAGAGTTTTCTGATCAAACAAGTGATTTAAAATCTGTTTCATGCATTTTCTTTATTAGAGAATTATAAATAAATCCCGAAGGATACTTCTTGAAGATATGCCATCGGGTGTTATAAGTTGATGGCTCGCCAATTTCAATAAAAAAGGGACTGCTTATCGGCAATCCCTTGTATTAATAACTTTATATTTTTATTACATACGCATGCCTTATGCCAAACTAATTGCTTGCCACCACCATGCTTTATGTACTCTGTTTATCATTATTTTTTTTACAAAGATGGATAAAGTAATTTTCAATCACAAGGTTTTTTATTACTTTACTGCCATGACCGCTACCAGACAATCCAAATGGAAATTACACCTGCAGTCGGAAGCCACTAAAATTGGATTAATTTTATTAGGTATCCTTCTGGCCTCATTTGGATTAAAGAGCTTTCTGATCCCAAATCAATTTATTGATGGCGGCGTTACAGGAATATCCTTGCTGGCCACTCAATTGACCGGAGTTCCGGTTTCATTATGGCTGATCGTGTTTAACCTTCCCTTTATCCTGCTGGGAACCCGACAAATAAGTAAGAGATTTGCATTGAAGACGCTCGGTGCAGTAGTTTTATTGGCCCTGATTATTTTCCTTTTTAAATTTCCTGTTGTAACAGACGACAAGCTTCTGATAGCTATTTTTGGCGGCTTTTTTCTGGGCTCGGGAATTGGGTTAGCCATTAGAGGGGGATGTGTTTTGGATGGAACCGAGATTATGGCTGTTTATATTAACCGCAGGAGTATGCTTAGCATTGGAGACATTATCCTGCTAATTAATGTATTTATCTTTATTTGTGCCGCATTCGTGTTGAGCATTGAAACTGCATTATACTCTATACTTACCTATCTATCTGCCTCTAAAACCATTGATTTTATAATCCAGGGAGTTGAGGAATATACTGGAGTAACCATTATCTCAGCAAAAAGCGACGAGATTAAAGAAGCGATAATTAAGAGCCTCGGACGAGGTGTTACTATATATAAAGGTGAGCGGGGATTTGGAGGAAATGTTTACAGCACCAAAGAGATCGATATTATTTTTACAGTTGTTACTCGTCTAGAGGTTACCAAATTAAAGGAAGAAGTTTCCAAAATAGACCGCAAAGCATTTATGTTTATGAATGTGGTAACCGATACTAAAGGTGGAATGATAAAGAAAAGGCCACTGCATTAACCAATAACCTGAGTTCCGCCAATTCCCTTTAAGGGTCTCACCCATATCGGAAGTTGCGCCAAAAATATTTCTGACAGCAGTAGTACGCTATTCCTTGTATGACTTATTTTGGGATTCGATTGATCGACGCAGCTAACAAAACACTCACGAAAATGAGAATGCATAAAAAAAGGGAACCAACCGGTTCCCCTATATGTCCTTATTTTATAAAGATCCTATTTTACTGCGTCAATAATTGCTTTGAAAGCAGCGGGCTCATTCATGGCAAGATCAGCAAGAACTTTACGGTTTATACCGATATCGCTCTTGGTTAATTTACCCATAAGCTGAGAATAAGATAATCCATGATGACGGGCACCTGCGTTTATACGCTGGATCCATAATGCTCTAAACTCTCTCTTTTTTGCTTTACGGTCACGGTATGCATATTGCAAACCTTTTTCAACTGTGTTTTTAGCAACAGTATAAACCTTACTTCTTGATCCGTAATAGCCTTTGGCTAAATTTAAGATCTTTTTTCTTCTTCTTCTTGACGCTACTGCGTTAACCGAACGTGGCATTGCTTTTGATTTTTTGACAGACGGTGTCGTGTTTTACAACGAGCTTACTACCGAAAGCCTGGGTTAAATATTCAATTAATTTTATCCGCTACCGTGCGGACGGTAATTACTTTCCGATACAAAGCATACGCTTAACATTACCAAGGTCGGCATCAGAAACTAAACTGGTGTTACCTAGGTTACGCTTGCGTTTTGTTGACATCTTGGTTAAGATGTGGCTCATGTATGCGTTCTTACGTGTAATTTTACCTGTTCCAGTAAGCTTAAAACGCTTTTTTGCACTGGAATTGGTTTTCATCTTTGGCATAACTCTCTTTTTTACAATTTTTGATCTTTCCGATTTATACCAGGCAAATCCCTATATAAACCTATTATTTTCAACACATTATATGTGCAATGTTATTTTTTACCTGATTTGGGTGCCACAGTAAGGAACATCCGCTTACCTTCTAATTTAGGTAATTGTTCTACTTTCCCTACATCTTCCAAAGCCTGGGCAAATTTTAATAAAAGTATTTCACCCTGCTCTTTATAAACAATTGCCCGACCTTTAAAATGCACGTAAGCGCGAACTTTCTCGCCATTTTCAAGGAAGCTTATGGCATGCTTCAGTTTAAACTGAAAATCATGGTCATTAGTATTAGGGCCGAAACGGATCTCCTTAATTACCGTTTGCTTTGCATTCGCTTTAATCTCCTTTAATTTTTTCTTCTGCTCGTAGATAAATTTATTGTAGTCAATAATTTTACACACCGGCGGATTAGCGTTCGGAGAGATTTCAACCAGATCAAGCTCCTGCTCATCAGCCATTGCCAAAGCATCTCTGAGCGAGTAAACACCAGTCTCTACATTATCACCAACCAAACGCACTTCCTGTGCGCGGATATACTGATTAATGTTATGCTCTGCCTCTTTCTTCTTGAATGGAGGTCTGGGGCCGCGGGGCCCTTTGTTAAAACCTGGTCTTCCTAATGCCAAATTAAATTCGTTAAACGGTTACTTCTTTAATTAATTGATTTTCAAAGTCTTCTATCGCCATACTTCCCAAATCACCCTGCCCATGTTTCCTAACAGAAACCTTACCTTCATCCATTTCCTTTTCGCCAATTATAAGCATATAAGGAATTTTCTTTACCTCTGCGTCTCTGATTTTCCGGCCAATCTTCTCGTCTCTCAAGTCAATCAGGCCGCGAATATCGGAATTATTAAGCGATTCCAAAAGTTTTTTTGCATATTCTTCATACTTCTCAGATATAGGAAGTATAATAAATTGTTCAGGAGAAAGCCATAAAGGAAAATTACCTGCACAATGCTCAATAAGTACTGCCACAAACCGCTCCAGTGATCCAAAAGGCGCTCTGTGTATCATAACAGGGCGATGTTTTTGATTATCACTACCAGTGTACTCCAGCTCAAAACGCTCTGGAAGATTATAGTCCACCTGGATGGTACCCAGCTGCCATTTCCGGCCCAGCGCATCTTTAACCATAAAATCCAGTTTCGGACCATAGAAAGCTGCTTCACCTAATTCTACGATGGTTTGAAGTCCTTTTTCTTCCGCAGCTTCTATAATTGCCTGCTCGGCGAGCTGCCAGTTCTCATCCGATCCTATATACTTGGCTTTATTCTTCGGATCACGCAATGAAACCTGCGCTGTATAATGCTCAAAACCAAGGGCTTTAAATACATACAACACAAGGTCAATAACTTTTTTAAACTCGTCCTTTACCTGGTCTGGACGGCAGAATAAATGAGCATCATCCTGTGTAAACCCTCTAACCCGGGTTAAACCATGCAGTTCGCCGCTTTGTTCATACCGGTAAACTGTTCCAAATTCTGCAAACCGTACTGGCAGATCCTTGTATGATCTTGGCTTAATTTTATATATCTCGCAATGATGCGGACAGTTCATTGGCTTCAGGAAGAACTCTTCCCCTTCCTGTGGCGTTTTTATCGGTTGAAAAGAGTCAGCACCGTATTTTTCATAATGACCTGAAGTTACATACAGGTTTTTATGACCTATATGAGGAGTAACAACCTGCTCATATCCGGCCCGGGTTTGTGCTCTTTGCAGGAAATTTACTAACCGTTCTCTAAGTGCCGCACCCTTAGGCAACCACAAAGGTAATCCCATACCTACTTTCTCGGAGAAAGCAAAAAGCT
The DNA here is from genome assembly GCA_036402155.1 of Sphingobacteriaceae bacterium. GTDB lineage: Bacteria > Bacteroidota > Bacteroidia > Sphingobacteriales > Sphingobacteriaceae > DASWTL01. Next base: position 4,287 of record DASWTL010000014.1, read on the forward strand.
CCAGCTCTTTCCCAAGTTTGCGATGATCGCGTTTTTTTGCTTCCTCGATCATCTGCAGGTACTCGGTTAATTCACTTTGTTTGGGAAAAGTGACACCGTAAATACGTGTTAACTGTTTGCGGCTTTCATCGCCCCGCCAGTAAGCACCTGCAACATTTGTCAGTTTTACCGCTTTTATAAAGCCGGTATTGGGAATATGAGGACCACGACATAGATCAGTAAAATTCCCCTGTGAATAAAAGGTAATCGATCCATCAGGAAGATCTTTTATCAGATCAAGCTTATATTCATCGCCTTTTTCAGTAAAATATTCAATAGCGTAAGCTTTTGAAACTGGTTTCCTGGTAAATTCTTCTTTAGTACGGGCCAGTTCAATTATTTTATTCTCGATATCTTTAAAATCATCAGAAGAAAAGATCCGGTCACCGAAATCAACATCGTAATAAAAACCTGTTTCTATAGCCGGACCAATACCGAATTTAGTACCGGGGTATAATGCTTCCAGCGCCTCGGCCATTAAATGTGCTGATGAGTGCCAGAAGGTTGATTTACCATCCTTGTCGTTCCATGTTAATAATTTAACTGTAGAATCTTCTGTAATAGGCCGGCTGGAATCCCAAACCTCCCCGTTTACTTCTGCAGCTAAAACATTTCGGGCAAGACCTTCTGAAATTGAAACTGCGATCTGATGAGCAGTTGTGCCCGATTCATACTGGCGTACTGAGCCATCGGGAAGAGTAATGTTAATCATCTACAACTATGATTTAAATGTTAATAATGTTCCCCTCTGTTTTTGGGGATATAATAAAATACCCGATCACCTACCAAGTGATCTTATTTTAAGGGCAAAAATAGAATGTTTGATCAGAAAATTATAATATATGAATAAAAATGCAGGTAAACGCGCTTAAAACTCATAAATAATTCGGAAAAGCAGGATTTTTATCTCATCACCTGTTTATTGTAATCTTCCCTGGCGGCAGAGGTTCCGGGGTTACTGCAGGGTTAAATGGATTATAATAATAAATCTTATCTTGTTTATATAATTCCAGCTGAGGCTTAAGTCTTTCCAAAAATCCGGTGTAATCTTTCTTTCCGGGAGCAGACCAGGCGGATTCGGCAAATGCACCTATTCTTGGGAATAACATATATTGCAAATGCGGAACCGTTGACAAGTTTTCTGTCCACAAGTTCGCTTGAACCCCTAATATCTGATCACCACGTTTCCCGATTACAGATTCCTGCTCTGGCATATAATCATAAACCTTACGAAGATCGGCTATTGCACCTTTCCATATACGGCCGACACGTTGAGTTGTATCCTGAATAAAATCAAAATAGAATGGCACACGTGGGCAAAGCACCACGCTGTATCCCTTATCCAAAGCCATTTTCAATTGTTCAGGTCTGTCGTGCCGCCACCAAAAAATAATTGTCTTATCAGAAGGGAGATCACCTGTGGCTGCCTCATCCCACAGTAAAACTTTATTATTCATCTGAAAAACCGTATCAGCCATACGCCTAACAAAATAATCCTCAACCTCCTTCAGATTCTTAAGGTCGTTCTTCTGCATTAACTGTTTTACCCCGGAATCGCGTTCCCAGTTTTTACTGCCAAAACTAACTTCATCGCCACCCAGATGGATCATTCCGGATGGAAACAGCACATTGACTTCCCGTAAAATATCGGTAAGATAACTATAGGTTTTTTCCTTACCCGGATTAAATGTAAACTCCGGATACTTTGCCGTACCACCTCCGCTATACTCCGGGTAGGCCATATTTGCCGATCTGGCGTGCCCTGGCATATCAATCTCCGGAATAACCGTAATATACCTTTCAGCGGCATATGCAACGATCTCTTTAATATCTTCCTGCGTATAATATTTGGCGGGGGCCAAAGAGTCGGTGTGATTTCCTATGCCGCCAACCAGAGTCAGTTTCGGATACTTTTTTATTTCTAGCCGCCAGCCGGGTGCATCTGTTAAATGCCAGTGAAACTTATTCAGCTTATAAAAAGCCATCCAGTCAAGCATTTCCTTAACCGTTTCTTTGCCAAAAAAGTGCCTGGATTCATCCAGCATAATACCACGCCATGCCAACGCAGGCTTGTCAGTGATCTCCCAGCCCGAAATAGCAAAAGGTTCTGACCCGGGCAATTGACGGATTAGCTGAATTAATGAATTGATCCCATAAAAAATTCCTTTTTCTCCTGACGAAATAATTTTAATCTCGGAAGGTTCTATAGATAACTTATAGGCTTCAGAACTACTATTCTTGCCACTTAAAACCAGCTTAATAGCGGGCGCATTGGCTTGATCCTGAAATGCCAGAGCAACGCCCTTTGTTTTTAGCACTTCGTTTTGCAGAAATGCAGCATGACGGCGAAGCGATGGATCATTAATTAAAACCGGAGTATGTTTTGAAATTATGAAATATCCCGGTTTTGCAATAGCGGTTTCCGGTAAAGGTATAATGGGGCATACTTGTGTATGCCCCGGCTTTACAAACAGCAATGTTATGAACAAGACTAAAAACTGTATTTTCATACGTCTAAATTAACTTTTGTTAAGCTTTTAATAAGATTAAATTTCAACTTTTGCGTCTTACTGATAATTTGTGTTGTAAACAAACCCCTTGTAATAGGATGCTCCCACTCTGTGGCCGGAGCGAATATAGGCGCCGGCGGCAGTGTAATAATCAACATAACTTGTATTATAAGCGGTCTCAACGGTGGCTGGATCGCTTGGAACAGGTGTTTTTATGGCATCAGGACGGGTAAGAACAACTACTCCATCCGGTTGGTTACTAATTGCTTTTACACCTACCCTGTTAATTAAGCCAGGAGCTTCGGTAAATGCAGTGGTGGTTTTATTAAAAATATAAACCTTACTACCACTGGAAACATATAATTCATTGATATTACCATACTTAGCGCCAATAGCATGTCCGCCACTTGTCGGAAGAGTATACGTTGCATCGACCGTTAAGGCTGGTGTTGAAGCTGTTCCTACGCTTAACTTTACCAGCTTATTTCCACCTAAGGCCCACAATCTGTTCTGACCAGGATCCCATAATACTGCGTGACCATGCGCCAATGCGTAGGATGCGTAAGTTGTTGCTCCTCCTGATGAGGCATACAACCGCACATAGCCTCCTGTTGATGCAGCGACAGCTATATTACCATTCGGAAGCAGTTCCACCCCGTGTATGTTATCAACGGAGGCACTTCCAACCGTTACCGCCCATCTTTTGTTTCCTGTTGAGTAATTGATTATCGTAACCAATCCGCCGTTCCCAATGGCTGCTACAAAGTTTCCTCCCCAGGAAGGCACCTCCCTGATCTTGAAGTCGTTCGGGTTGCCCCATTTACTCACTTGAGTAGAAGTATACCCTCGTGCAGTTGTAGGCTTCCAGTTCCATGTTCGCGCTCCCGACACGTTCCAGTCCATAGCATACCAGCTGTAAAGCTCAAGCTCTTTGTTGCTGTGATTTACTGTCCCTATCCAGCAGCCGGTTGTGCAGGCTGAGGATGTCTGCGCTTTCTGCTTTGCCGAAGTTTCTTCAAGTGAAGTTTCCAACGGATTGTTTTTGGTGCAAGCTGACAGGATAATTGCACAGAACAACAGTTTAAAAAGTAATTTAAAGCAGTCTGCTTCACGGAGTAGTCTTTTCGCATTTTCAGAACGAGTGTCCTGAAAAGGATTTTTTAAATTTTTCATGTTAAGTTTATTAAATGGTTAGTTAGTTTTTATCAGAGAATTAAGGGTACGCAAGATGTGCTGGGTTACAGAACCACCACATTAGCAACTAACCCGGATTAAGCATATTCTTATACCACCACTGGCACAGGAACCTACTTACACTGTTTTATTTGGTTGTTGGATGGATAACTAAAATCATTTTCCAGCAACCACCTGGCTTTATAAATTTTCAAGCCGTATGAATAAAATACTGAACTTCCTCTTGAGTCAACCACTTCATCCGTCCACCACTCTGTTTTGGGTTTTATGAGAATAACTGGAAATTCTGACGGGCCAGATGATACACTTTTGATACCAGACTGCAAGCCTTCTGTCTGGATAAATTCTGAAGTGACAATATCAAATTTGTAAACATTGGACGAGGTAGTTAGCCACAGGGCATTCTCACCATAAACCGGAAAGAGGTCATGAGCTCCGGTTCCGGGCAGGGTAATTTCCTGATCGGGAGTTAGATCAGGCTGACTGCAGTTGAAATTATACTTGAAGCTCTTTAGCTTGTTCATTGCCGCAGACCAGAGAATCTGCTTTCTATGATCCCAAACCACATTATGCCCATTGTCTATCGGGATCTTTTTACTGTACACGTTATATGGAAAATTAAGCGTATCTACCTTAAACAGCGCAAGATAATTACCTGTACTTGATGCACTTACAATATTTCCATCCGGAAGTAACTCCGCTGAATGAGTATTTCCCCCCGCAAAGGCGTAAAACATTACTTTTTTATCAGCAATACGTATTAATGCCACAGCTCCGCCGGATGCATTCATAAGAATATATTTGCCGCTATAAACCAGTTTAGCATCACTTATGTTACTGAACCACTTCATGCTTTCAGGCTTAATATCCGACGATAAAGCGCTCCACTCCCATATTATTTTCTTTGAAGCAACATCAGCAATTGCAACCCTCGTGTGTAGCTGCTCTGATAAAATCAGGCACTTTTTACACTCAGCAACCGAAGCCGGAGCATCAGGAATAACCGGAGTTTCCGGATTGCTGACTACAGGTACCGTTGATGCCTTTTTACATTGTACTGCAAACAACAAGACCAAAATGATGGATGCAAAGAATAATTTCATAAGCTTAAAAAGGCTGTTCAAAAAATTAACCATTTTGAACAGCCTGTCGATGATATTAATAGTTATCGTTTTGAGTTAAATTTGGATTTAAATCCCTTTGAGTTTGAGCTATTGGCCACCAGTAATCTCTGGCAGGGTTAAAATTACGGGTAACAATAGGCTGATTTTGAGAATTTAATATGGGTCCTTTCAAAACCTGCTCTGCAATTTTCCACCTGCGAATATCATTATAATAAAAGCCTTCCATAGCAAATTCTATTCTACGCTCATGACGGATAAGGTCACGCATCTGAGCTTTTGTTAATGTGGTTGATACCTGGTAAGGAACCAGCCCGGCACGCTGACGGATCTGCTCCACAGCATTACGCACTGATGCATCCGGAGCTGCTAAAACTTCGTTTTGAGCTTCGGCATACATTAAAAGAATATCAGCATATCGTACCACCATATAATTAGTTTCAGACCTTGCCGCCTGGTTAATCAGGTTGGTACTGGGTTCCCGGTCATAGATGCTGTACTTTTTCACACCATATCCGGTTTGTTTAAACGGATTTGTTGCTGTTGTTACCGACCCCAGATAGGTATCTCCGGGATATACAATGGTTTGGTACATGCGTGGATCCCGGTTTTCATAGGGTTTTGAAGCATCGTATAATGGCGAAAGAGCTGGCGGAAGCCCGTCCTTCATATCGTAAGCATTAATTAGATCTCGCAATGGCGCATTGGTATTATACAGGCGGTTTATCAGATCAAAAGAGTTACCGAAACCAGTTGCCGAAACAGTGTACTGCACATCAAAAACTGTTTCCTGCTTATTTTCATTAGCAGGCAGAAATAGCTGTCTGTAGTTAGGAAATAAGCCATAACCTGTTCCCGGCAAATCTATAACTGCCTTTGCAGCAGCAGCTGCTGCAGACCATTTTTCTACATCATTATTGGTATTATTTAGCGGACTGGCTTCAAATAGCAGCAACCGTGCTTTTATTGCAAGTGCAGCTCCTTTTGTTGCTCTTCCAATATCATTACCTGTATATTTCACAGGCAGAACTGCCGCAGCTTCATCCAGGTCTTTAATAACTTGCTGAACTACTTCCGTCCGTGTATTTCGCGGAAGATTGGCGTGTGTGTCAAGATCAGGTGCCGTTAAAATTAAAGGAACACCGCCATAATATGTTGCCAGCAATGAATAGTACAATCCGCGAAGAAATTTGGCCTCTGCTTTCATACGGTCTTTTAATGCATCTGCCATAGGCACGGCATCAATCTTCTCTAAAAGCGTATTGCACCGGCCGATTCCCCGGTAGCAATCCCACCATCTTGCACCAATAACTCCGGCAACAATATTTCCCGTTGCAGCGTTGGTAGCGGTATGTGTTCCAAGGGCTATTACACCAAAACCAGCAGAATTATCATAATTGTAGGCATTTGGTGTCGCGGTTTCTTCCCATAGTGGAGTTGCATATCCATAAAGGCCGTTGGCAGTTAACACCTGGTAACAACCGGTTAAACCGGCCATTGCCGTCTTCTCAGAATTCCAGAATGTTTCTTCTGTATATCTGTCATAAGGTTGTGTTTCCAGAGCTTCTTTAGAACAAGAAGCTGCCAGTATAATAAATGAAAATAGGATGATTATCTTTTTCATGTCTGTTCTTTAATTATCGTTAACTAAAACGTTGCGTTGATACCAAAATTGAATGTTTTCAATGTTGGATATTCATAGAAATTATCCGATTTGATATTCTTTTCAGGATCAAATCCTTCAAATTTGGTAAGTGTCAACAGGTTTTCGGCATTAGCAAATAAGGATAACTTACTCAAAGAAATTTTCGATATCCATTGCTCTGAAATATCATATTTTAACTGTAAACTCTTTAATCGGAGGTAAGATCCATTCTGAAGCCAGAATGATGATGAGTTAGCCGTTGAATACATTTCCGGAGCTCCTGTGGCCGTTGTTAATATTGGAAGGCGTGCCGCAGGATTTTGCGAAGTCCAGGCATCCGTTACCCATTCCTTTGTTACACCTGCGCCATTATTAAATGGTTGTCCCCAGTTAACCGTTGGATAAAGGTCAATACCTTGTACGCCCTGAAAGAATGAATTCAAACTCAGCCTTTTATATCCAAAATTCAAGGCGAAACTATACGTATATTGAGGATTTGAACGTCCGGTTATTACGCGGTCGTTCCCATCAATTTTATTATCGCCATTGATGTCCCGGTAACGCAGATAACCCGGCTTCACTCCGGTACTTACCTTAGCACTGTTATCCACTTCCTGCTGATTCTGGTAAATACCATCCGCCTGGTAGATATAATAAGAATCTATCGGATACCCCTCTTTAATAATTCTTCTGCCTGTGATAATGGTTTCACCGTCAAGATCCACCACTTTGTTTTTAACAAAACTTACTCCTCCTAAGAATTCATAAGAGAAATCGTTTAATTTGTTTCGATGAGAGATATTCAAATCATATCCTGTATTATCAACAACTCCCACATTTTTTTGTGGACCGGTTAATCCACCAACCTGTTGCGGAATTCCAACCGGGCGGAGGATACCCGATGTTCTTTTCTTAAACACATCGAATGTAACACCCAATTTGCCTTTCCAGGCTTCAAAATCGACCCCAAGATCAGTTGTCGTAGTGGTTTCCCAGGAGATATTAGGATCATTATAAGCATTTACTGATGCTCCTGGATTTACTACATTATTGAACGAATAATCAGAACCCAGACGAACAGCGTTCAGGTAGCTGTATAAATCGACAGCCTGATTACCAAGTTTACCCCATGATGCACGAAGTTTTAACTGGTCTATAGCCCTGAAGTTTTTAAAGAAGTTCTCCTGGTCAATACGCCAGGCTGCAGATGCTGAAGGAAATGCTCCCCATTTATTTCCTGATGCGAATCTCGAAGAGCCATCATACCTTACAACTCCTTCCAGGAGATATTTGTCCTTAAAATTATAGTTTACCCTACCGAAATAAGAAGCAAGTATATCGTCAGTTTTTGTACCTGATGCCCGTGGATTAACTGATCCGGCAGAAAGGTCTGTTAATGTATTATCAAAATACCCCTCTATCTGACTGCTAAAGGATTTTCTGTAAAAATTGTTATAGCTTGTACCGATCATGGCAGAAACATCATGATTGCCCGCGAGCTTCCGGTTCCAGCTTAATGTTTGGTAAAATGACAGATTCCGTTCATTCTCATTATATTCATATGCACTGGGATTTACATTATAATTATTCTGAACTCCGGTAATCGGATGGAATGAAACGATGTAAGGCTGGAAGACACTGGCATGCCCGTCTAATCTGTCTACACCAACATTTACGTTATAAGTGAGATCAAATGGAAGTTTATAATCGGCAAATAGTTTTGCAAGGGTACGCTGTGGTGTGCGGAAATTGGAGCCCTCTTTTAGCAGCATAAGAGGATTCTCAATGGTATTTCTTCCTGGTGTAGGAAATACTACTGAGCCCCACCTTCCGTCAGCCGCATAAGGTGTAAAAATCGGGAGCACACGTGTTAAGCGGGTGAAATAATAACTGGTTGCATTGCCAGTACCACCCATCGCCGGTTCGGTATAACTACGATAGTTACCTCCAATATTGGTACCTACTCTTAATTTATCAGTTATATCTGCAGAAACATTTGCATTTAAAGTATACCTGTTAGCGTGATTGGCATCAATCAGAATTCCATCCTGATCCATAAAACCTACGCCGATATTGTAAAGTATCTTGTCTGTACCACCGGATACCCGCAGGTTATGTTGCTGAATAGATCCATTCTTTAAAACAAGATCGAACCAGTTAATATTTGGATATGCAATTGGGTTATTGGCCATACCATTTTGGTATTCTGCAATCTGAGCAGCAGAATAATCAACTGCAGCCGGGGATTTCCCTTCGTTGATGAGCGCCTGATTTTTTAACTGCATATATTGGATCGGATCCCACAATACATCGGGTAAAGCTGTGGGTTTTTGCGTTCCGTAATATGCATTATAATTGACTTCTGTTTTTCCCTTCTTGCCTGATTTGGTAGTAACCAGTATAACACCATTTGCAGCTCTGGAACCATAAATAGCAGCAGAAGCATCTTTCAAAACGGTTATCGTTTCAATAAAATCCGGATTAATTTCATTCAACGGGTACTCAATACCATCTACAAGTACTAATGGATCATTGTCTCCGGACGTACCTACCTGACTTACGCCTCTTATGCGTATAGTACCTCCATCCTGGCCAGGCTTCCCACCTGCCTGATTTACCCATAAACCGGAAACGCCCTGAAGCGCCTGGCTTGCATTGGTGATTGGCCGGTTTTCGCGGGTAGTCATATCTAATACAGAAAGTGAGCCGGTTAAGTTCACTTTCTTTGTGGTTCCGTACCCAACTACAACTACAGCACTCAGCTCCTGCATGCTTTCTACTAAACTTACATTAAGTATACCGTTGGCGGGCACGCGAAACTCCTGTGAAACGAAACCGGTGTAAGAAACGACAAGCACTGCATCACTTTCTACACCTCTTAAGGAAAATTCGCCATTTGCATCAGTGCTTACGGCCAGGTTTGATCCTTTAACTTTTATTGTTGCGCCTGGTAATGGTTCACCTTTCGTATCCGTTACCTTTCCTTTAAGATCGATTGCAGACTCTTTAACTTCCTTTTTATCCTGCTTCGTAATTATTATATTTCTGTCCTCGACGACATATTTTAATGACTTGGCCCTGAGCGATGCTTTTAACGCTTCTTCCAGCGTTGCATTCCGCATATTAACAGAAACTCGCCCTGCCTCTTGCAGATCTTTATACTTATAAAAAAAGAAATATCCACTTTGCTTTTCTATGGCTTTGAAGACCTCTTCAAGAGGCATATTTTTCCCTGACAGATTAATACTCTGTGAAAATCCTTCGGCATTTAGCTGAAGACAGGTTATCATCATAACAATAGTTAATTTCATTGTCAGAAACTTTTTGGGTGTTAAAATCCCTGCTAACACAGGAATTCTAAAACAAGAGTTAATTTCCATACTTTTGTTGGTTGGGTTAATTTTAAATGGTTGTACGATTATTTTAATAATTGCCCGCTTTGGCCGGAAAATGCTCGTAACATTTCCGGCTTTTTTTTGGGACTTATGAGAGGGTTATTTTTTCTTCATAATTATTGGTTTAGCTTAAACATTCAGTTAATTTTATATTATCAAGGCATTACAATAATGCGTTTGCCGTCAATACGGAAGTGAACTTTACTTAATTCAAGTACCCGGAGAACCTGGGATATATCAGCACTTCTGGCTATTTTACCAACAAACTCATCCCGGGAAATAGCTCCTTCATAAGAAATATCTACATCGTACCACCGTGACACCTGTCGCATAATGGCCTCAATATTAGCACGTTCAAATTTAAAGTACCCGTTCTTCCATGCGACAGCCTGTTCGATATCGGCCGCAGAAACCTCAATTCCAGAAACACCTGCAGTTGCCTGCTGACCCGGCTTTAATTCATAATCTCCGCTTTTGCCAGATACCTTTACTTTTCCTTCAAGCAGTGTTGTCGTAATTGCGTCTTCATCAGTATATGCCATTACGTTAAAATGTGTCCCCAGAACT
>DASWTL010000015.1:0-4515 GCA_036402155.1 Sphingobacteriaceae bacterium
ACATTTAACAGGGTAAAAAATAAGGACAAAAAGAGTGCTGTACATTTCATAATTCTATATTATGGAATGAATGTACGCTTTACATCTGAAAATATTTAATTTCAGATTTAGTTCCTTAACTTCTCTTTAAATTGCTCTGTAAATTTTGCTAGTTTGGGTTGTATCACCAGGGCGCAGTACCCTTTATAAGGATTGGTGTTGTAATAGTTCTGATGGTAATCTTCGGCCTGAAAAAATTCAGAAACAGGAGTAACTTCGGTTACTATGGGCCTGTCAAATACCATATCTTTAGTCAGATTGTCAATCATGTCTTCAGCCTGTTTTTTCTGCTCCTGATTGTGATAAAAAATAACTGAACGATATTGAGTACCTACATCATTACCCTGGCGGTTTAAAGTGGTCGGGTCGTGGGTTTTAAAGAAAACTAGCAGAAGATCGTTGAAAGAGATCTCTTCTTCATTGTACTCGATCTGAATTATTTCTGCATGGCCGGTATCTCCGGTACAAATATCTTCATAGGTTGGATTATTCGTTTTGCCACCCATATATCCTGAGATTACCTTAGTCACTCCTTTTAAATTTTGGAATACCGCTTCTGTACACCAGAAACAACCGCCACCGAAAGTCGCATTTTGCATAGCCATAATGTTATTGATTTTGAGTCCGGGATTGTTGCATTGGATTAGTTCCTGTAGAAGAACCTCGTAGTGGCTGCTGTTGTTTGAATAATTCGAATCTGGAAGGGACCGCCTGTCGGGGCCAGGAGTTATTCTCTTCATTGATATCTCCGGTTTCTCTTAAAGGGTCTAACCGTAAAGAGGTTACAAGTTTATCCTTTGCAAAAACTTTGGTTACCTGATTCTCATTCTTACGCCAGATATAGGCCGGTATTACTTCTGTTTCTTTTGTGCCGTCAGTAAAGGTCCATTCTAATATAAGGGGCATCACCAAGCCACCAACATTTAAAAAGTCTACCTCATAGAAATGTTTGCCACTGTCATAAAGCTTTTTTTCGCTTGGGGTTAATGAATTATAATAATTTTGGAATGCTTTTCTTTCCCGGTCAGTTACTGCAAAACGATCATATCTGTTGTAAAAATCTTGTAAGCTGGTGTCTTTTTCAATGGCAAATGGCGCGCCAGCAGCCTTGTTACGGTCACGACTTACTGATGATCGGCTCATTTCAAAGTTCTTTTTGTCTACAGCGTTTTCTATCTCCGGTTTCATCGTGTTCATCCTGTAATATTGTACACTTTCTACCGATATATCTACGGGGTCAGTAGAGAAGAACCATCCGCGCCAGAACCAGTCCAGGTCTACTGCGGAAGCATCTTCCATGGTTCTGAAAAAATCTGCCGGTGTAGGATGCTTAAAAGCCCATCTTTTTGAATATTCCTTAAAAGCGTAATCGAACAGGTCTCGTCCCATTACCGTTTCTCTCAAAATGTTAAGAGCCGTTGCAGGCTTTGCATAAGCATTGGGCCCGAAGTTGATTATGTTTTCAGAGTTGGTCATTATCGGCTCCAACTGATCTTTAGGGAGTTTCATGTAATCAGTGATCTTGTGTGCAGGCCCCCGTTGCGATGGGTAATTATTATCCCACTCCTGTTCGGTCAGAAACTGCAGGAATGTATTCAGACCTTCATCCATCCAGGTCCATTGCCGTTCATCCGAGTTAATGATCATCGGGAAGAAGTTATGCCCAACTTCATGGATGATCACACTGATCATTCCGTATTTTATTGCTTCGGTATAGGTTCCGTCTTTTTCTGCTCTGCCATAATTAAAACAGATCATGGGGTATTCCATTCCGTTTGCAGCTTCAACAGATATAGCCACAGGGTAGGGGTATGGAATAGCATGTTTTGAATACGTTTTAAGCGTATGTGCAACCACTTTGGTAGAATACCGGTTATATAATGGATAAGCCTCTGGTCCATAGTAAGACATAGCCATCACTCTCTTCCCGTCAACATGAGTAGCCATTGCATCCCACACTAATCTCCGGGAAGATACAAATGCAAAATCGCGGACATTCCGCGCCTCATACCTCCAGGTTTTTTTTGATGAACTCTTGCTTGTCATGGCATTTCTTGCCTCGGCAAGAGTAACAACTTCTACAGGTTCTTTGGCTGTCTGTGCCTGGCTCCAGCGCTTAAGCTGGGTTGCTGACAGTACCTGAGAATAATTCTGACATTCTCCAGTTGCACCGATAATATGATCCGCAGGTACTGTGATATTTACTTTAAAGTTTCCAAAAACCAGTGCGAATTCACCTTGTCCGATGAACTGCTTATTCTGCCACCCCTGAAAATCCGAGTATACGGCCATACGCGGATACCACTGAGCAATGGTATACAGGTAATTGTCATCCTGGGCAAAATATTCAAGCCCGCCACGTCCGCCAATTGTCATCCGGTTGGGAATATTGTAGCGCCATGCAATTTTAAAAACGAATTTTTCACCGTGTTTTAATGTCGCCGGAAGATCAATCCGCATCATCGTTTGATTTATGGTGTATTTCAAAGCTGAATTCCGGACATCAGTTACTTTTTGAATCTTTACACCCAGATCGTCATTAAATCCAATAATTTTTTGAATGTCTGAAGCACTCATTTTCTCCTTAATTGAACTTGTACCGGTTTTCCGGTTATCGTTCTTAGGATCATGCTCGTTTTCATCAAGTTGTATCCACAGGTAAGAAAGCGGATCGGGGGAGTTGTTGTAATAGGTAATGGTTTCGGATCCGATGATCTGCTGTTTGTTATCATCAAGTTCTACATCGATGTCATAATCTGCCCGTTGTTGCCAGTATTGGGGCCCGGGTGCACCTGATGCTGTACGATAGATATTTGGATCCTGAAGCAGAGTACCCAGCTGCTCAAATTTATTTCCATGGTTTGACCCTGGATTGTTTTGATTTTGGGCTGAGGCCAAAAAAGTTACTGAAAGTAAGATCGATAAAAAAGACAATCCGCGCATAAAGTAGATCTATAAATTAGATAAACGTTCTGTTGCCATAATTAAAGCAATACCAAACGCTGAAGAAGATAAAAACAAAGTCCATTCACGTGATAGAACTTTGAAAAAATTAATTGCTATAAAGGATGCAGCTAAGATAAAAGAAACAATAACAAGCTGGCCAAATTCCAGCCCGAGATTAAACGCCAGTAATTCGCCTGTAATATTCGAGCTCCTGCCCAGCAGGCTTCTAAGATAGTTTGAAAAACCTATACCATGTATCAATCCGAATATAAGTGCAAGGGCATAAGTTAGTTTTTTATTCTTAGTGGAACTTTTACCCGTAATATTGATAATAGCGGTAATTACTATAGTTAATGGGATTAAAAACTCAATAATATTGGAAGAGATCCTGATCTTTTGTAAAACACTTAATGCAAGCGTGATGGAATGGCCTATGGTAAAAGCTGTAACCAGGATCAGAACCTTTTTCCAATCTTTTATCAGGTAGCTGCCGCATAATACGATAATGAATAATATGTGATCATAGCCTGCAAGGTCTAAAATATGCTGCCAGCCTAATCCGAAATAAAGCCCAAAATCAGTAAACAATATTTTTGTGTATTTTTTAGTAAATATTAACGTTATGAATCTCTAAATATCGTTATTTGTTGGTTATGTTACAATCAATTCTTCTGATTCTGTTCACTATACTTCATCCTTTTTATGTTAGTGTGACCGAGATCAATCATAATAAGAATGCCCATACTCTCGAAATCAGCAGCCGGGTATTTCTGGGTGACTTAGAGCATGCTCTCGAAAGAGAATACGATCAAAAAGTTAATATCCTGAAACCAGTGGATAAAAAGAAAGTGGAACAGTTGATCGCAGGTTATGTAGGCAAACATCTTATATTAAGGGTGAATGGTAAACCTGTTTCAATGAATTATATAGGATATGAGATAGAAGATGATGGAGCCTGGTGTTATTTTGAAGTGCCAAACATAATTAAGGTAGACCAGATGGTAATCAGAAACGATATCCTGTTTAAATATTTTCCTGATCAAACTAATATGATCCATGCAAGCGCCCAGGGGAGCAGGAAAAGTATCAAATTAAATAATCCGGACAGCGAGGTGTCTTTTAAATTTAATTAAAAGTCCCGGCATAGCCATACAGTTCCATTCTGAATATTTCAGCTTCTTTAGGTAAATATCAGATATAATACATTGATATTTAATTGTTTATATATAGATTGCTTTGTATTTTTTCGATGAAGGTGTGTAGCACAGCGGTAAGAGATATTAGGCTGCATTGTCAAATCTAAATAGTGGGTGCGAATCTTGTAAGGTGCAGATTGATTGTAAAGTATACCAATCCGGAAGGAAGGAGTTTTACAAAAAGTTTGAGCAAAGCACCGGTATCCGGCGCTTTGCTCAACTATTTTTTACTGGTATTGAATGTAAATTGGCTGAGGCCATAATTTCATTAATTCTGCCGGAGTCATCAACCGATGTGGCGCCTTTTTCAGGTCGTTCTTATAAAATATCTTAA
>DASWTL010000016.1:0-15566 GCA_036402155.1 Sphingobacteriaceae bacterium
CTATCGTCACTGCATTTAAATGGCCGTAGTAAAATCATGCACATTTATGGGCCGCCGGCACTGCAGGAAATCGTTGAGATTCAGTTTAAGCATTCGCAAACAGAAGTTCGGTATCCTATTGAATTTCATCACACAACACACTTAAAAGCTGAAGTTATCCATCAGGATACCGAGATTATGGTAGAAACTATCATTTTAAGTCACCGAATCCCATGTACAGGTTTTAAGTTTTCCGAAAAGCAACGGCTTCCCAAAATTATCAGGAGTAAAATTGAAGAATTAAATATTCCGGTTGAGTATATTCCGCTGATAAAGAAAGGCCATCCTTACACAGACAAAAAAGGAAGAACATATCCGGCAACCGAATTAACCTTACCTGCGGATAATCCACGAAGCTATGCCTATTGTTCAGATACAATTTGCAATTGGCAATATTTAAATGACATCAGGGATGTAAACCTGTTATATCATGAATCAACGTTTATGCATGATATGATTGACCGTGCCGTGGAAACCTTTCACACAACCGCATTACAGGCAGCAGAGATTGCCGTAAAAGCAAATGCAAAGAAATTGTTGCTTGGGCATTTTTCTGCCCGATACCGCGATCTTACTCCCTTATTAGACGAAGCCAGATCAGTTTTCTCAAACGCAGACCTGGCCATTGAAGGAGAAACCTTTACACTGTAGTACTCAATACTCTATACTCAATACTCAATACTAATTCTAATCCTTCTTACCGCCAAAAACAGAGAAACTCACATATCTTTTAGGATTAGCTTTCAGGTCAATCATTAGTTTATTCAGATTTTCTGCAGCGCTATTCAGGTTTGAATACATTTTTTCATCATTGATCAACAATCCCAGAGATCCTTGTCCGGTATTGATCTTATTCACTGTTACCTGAAGATCGGCCATGGCTTTATTTGCATTCTCAATAGTTTCTGCAAATTTGGCTCTTGCAACCTCATCAGTTACTTTATCAATATTTGCCATGATAGAGGTGATCTTCTGATTGTTATTCTTAAGGTTATTGGAAATCGATTCAAAATTATTAAGAATACTTGCAATTTTATTGCTTTGAGTACCTACCAGGTTATCGAACTTTACAGTGGTGCCTTCCAGTGTTTCCATAGACCGGGCAATACTGGCAAAACTGCGCTGAAAGTTGCCCTGGAATTCGGGACTAATGGTGTTGTTTAATGACGATAGCAGAGAATCCATTCGCGCAATAATCATTTCAGCTTTTTTCTGCACAGGCTGAACTTGTTCCATTAAGTTTTTGGCTGCTCCAGCACTTAACGTATCCCCGTTTTCGGCATAGATGTTTCCTTTTCCAAGCTCAAGAACAATGGCCTTACCCCCAAGCAAACTGGTGCTTTCCAGTTTTGCTATGGTAGTTTTTGGAACCTCATACTCGGGTTTTATCTTTAGTTCTGCAATGATCTTTCCATTGGGTTGCAGGGAAAGTTTGGAAACACGGCCCACCTGGAAACCATTGACCAGAACAGGGTTAGATGCAACAAGCCCGTCTACATTATCATAAACTGCATAAAACTCATTCTCGCTTGAAAAAACATCATTACCTCTTAAAAAGTTATATCCTAAAATAAGGATGGCTATGGCTACTGCGGCAAGGACTCCAACTTTTGTTTCGTTATTTATTTTCAAAGCTTTGATTCGTTATTTAATGAGTTTATTCTAGTTCTACTTGTTTTTTATATGTCTGAATTGCTTTTAACAAGCAACTTACTATTTCGTTTTGACCTGAGTCGGAATTCATGTATTCTTCTTCAGCAGGATTGGAGATAAAGCCGATCTCTGTAAGCACTGCTGGCATTCCGGCTTTAGCCAGAACCGCAAGGCTCTGTTCTTTAACGCCACGGTCTACACGGCCGGTGCCAATATACTCATCCTGTATAAAGGTAGCAAGTTTTATACTTTGCTCCCTGTACGCATTTTTCATCAGCGAAAGCATGATGATACTGGTAGGATCTTTGGGGTCATATCCCTGGTAATTATCTTTATAATCTTTTTCCAGCAAGATAGATAAGTTCTCCCGAACTGCAACATCCTGCTCATCCAAACGACCTGATCCGGAAACAAATGTTTCAACCCCGCGGGTTGCAGTTCTGTTTCGCATATTATGAGGCATTGAATTACAATGAATAGAAATAAACAGATCAGCTTTTACGCGGTTGGCCAACCCAATCCGTTCATATAAAGGAATAAAAACATCGGTGGTTCTGGTATAAACCACGCGTACATCCTTTAAGTTTTCCTGTACAGCCCTGCCTAAACGCAGAGCTACCTGCAATGCAACATCTTTTTCCCTTGAAATAAGTCCCCGGGTAGTTCCATCCTTACCACCGTGACCGGCATCAATAACAATGGTTTTTATCCTGTACGGAGTATTAACCGGGGCATCAGTAAATGATACCAGTGGCAAAGCAAGCAAGAGTACTGATAAAGCACAAAAGTATCTTTTCAATGGTATAATTTTCATTAGTTTTGAGCGTCTATTAAGAGATTGTTGTGCAAAAATAATATTCATCATTGAATTTGAAATTAATTACTACCTTTTTTCTAAACCTTATTTTTTTTGCAGCCACTGTTTTATATGCTCAGCAGCCTGTGGTGCAAGATTCTGCCCGGAATCCTGCTGCCAATGTCATTAAAACGGATACTTTACCAAAAAAGTCTATCAACGCATCGTCATCTTTAAGTTCTGAAGTTATATACAGTTCTGATGATTCCATGCATATTGATGCAAAAAACAACATTGTACACTTATACGGAAATGCCCGAGTAAAGTATGAAGATTTTGAACTTGATGCAGATTATATCCGTTTAGATCAGAAAAATAAGAAAATTTTTGCAAGCGGAATTTATGATAAACGTGGAAGATACCGTAACAGACCTATTTTTAAGCAGGGATCTGAGCCGCCGGCCACAACAGATTCTCTTCTTTTTAATATCGAAACTAAGAAGGGTTTATCCTTTGGCGGTTCTTATGATATTGAAGGCGGCTACATACAGGCAGCAAAAATTAAGAAAAATGAATTCGACGAAGGTTTTATAAAAGATGCTACTTATAGTACCTGTAATTTGCAGCATCCGCATTTCGGTATTCATATAACCAAAGGTATTGTAACAAAGAAACAAATTATAACTAAAGTAGCGTACCTGGAAATAGAAGGTATTCCATTACCGGTTGGTGTTCCTTTTGGATTTTTTCCAAAAACCAATAAACGGGCATCCGGATTATTATTCCCTACTTTCGGCGAAGAAGGCGCACGGGGCTTCTTTATGCGCGATTTGGGTTATTACATAGGGTTAAACGATTACTGGGATCTGGCTGCTTATGGATCATTATACAGTAACGGCTCATATGAATTGAGAACTCAATCCAGATATCAGAAACGTTATAAATATGATGGTTCATTGGGTATCCGTTTTTCTTCAACCTTACCTGAAGGTGTTGTGGAAGGAACGCCAGGATATAAATCCAGACGTGATTTTAACGTGATGTGGTCTCATTCACAACGTCCTGAAGTAAATCCGGGAACTACGTTCAGTGCGCAGGTAAATGCTGGTACATCTTCTTATTTCCAGAACACTGCTGCTGGCGGCACCTATGATATCAACCAGCTGACGCGAAATAGCATGTCATCTAGCATTAACTATTCTAAAAGCTCATTCGGACCTAATGATATTTTTAGTTTTTCAACCAGTTTAGCCCACCGGCAGGAAATTGAGTCTGGTAGCATTTACCTTGAATTGCCACGTTTCAATCTGAGTATGACCACCATTAACCCATTCGATTCAAAGGATAGGGTAGGTGAACAAAAATGGTATCAGCGCATTAATGTAGGTTATAACATGGATGGAAGCAATTCTATTGATACCGGTGATTCCACATTATTTAAGCGTGGTTTTAAGGATTTTAAGAACAGTATCCAGCATAACATACCCATAGGATTTTCTACCAATGTTATGAAATTCTTTCAATTTAGTACAGGTGGTACTTACCGTGAAAACTGGTACTTGCAAACATATAGAGAACGGTTTTCAAATTCATTAAATAAAGTTGTACAGGATACTGTACGTGGATTTTCTCGTGTTTATGAATATGGCGTCAGCGCTTCTTTGTCAACTAAGGTATACGGAACCAAGTCGTTTAAGCGAGGTAAGTTAATGGCGATACGGCATGTGCTCACCCCATCTTTCGGAGTAAGTTACCGTCCTGATTTTGGAAGCGACCGGTTTGGATTTTATAGAAACGTACCACTTGATTCGGTTGCAAATAACGTTAAACGTTATTCTATTTTTGAACCCGGCGGAGCACCTAGTCCCGGTAAACAAGCAAATTTAAATTTTAGTTTCGATAACAATATAGAAGCAAAGGTC
The DNA here is from genome assembly GCA_036402155.1 of Sphingobacteriaceae bacterium. Taxonomy (GTDB): domain Bacteria; phylum Bacteroidota; class Bacteroidia; order Sphingobacteriales; family Sphingobacteriaceae; genus DASWTL01. The sequence goes on from DASWTL010000016.1 coordinate 4,411, forward strand.
CGATCAACGAAAGACACGGTAAACAACTTTGTGAAAGTTCCGATACTGCAGGGGCTCTCGTTTAATGGCTATTATAATTTTGTTGCTGATTCATTTAAATTATCTACTATCTCGTTTACGGGAAGAACTTCTTTTTTTAAGCAAAAAGTTGGGATAAATTTCCGTGGTGAGCTTGATCCTTACCGATATGTAAATAACAGAAGAGTAGACCAATTAGCTATTACTACCGGTAAACTGGCTAAACTTACCAATTTTGGTATATCAACAGATTATAGTTTGAATATAAATTCAAATGCTATAAAAAATCGTAATAACGCCGCTGCTAACCGGTCGAACCTTCCCAACGGAATGACACCACAACAGGCTGATCAGTTGGCATTGGTTAGCCGTGATCCATATGGATTTGTTGATTTTAATGTTCCCTGGGACTTCGTGGCTTCATATAGTTTTAACTTAACCTATAATGGCCTTACTGATCCAGATTCACAGCAGCCAAAAACCACGATTGTTAATACATTAAATTTCAATGGTAACTTTAATGTGACACCGTTATGGAAGATCGGATATACATCCGGCTACGATTTTAAAAATAAAGATCTTACCATGACACAGTTTACCATATATCGGGACCTCCATTGCTGGGATCTGTCATTTTCATGGATTCCTTTTGGTATCTATAAAAGTTATACGGTTGATTTAAAGGTCAGATCATCTATCCTCCAGGATCTTAAACTCAGCCGCAGAAAATCTCACTTTGATACCTTTTAAATGTTAGCAGAGATCATTACGATTGGCGATGAGATCCTTATCGGACAGGTAGTTGATACCAACTCGGCCTGGATGGGACAAAAATTGAGTGCGGCAGGGGTGAAGGTTAAACAAATAACGTCAGTGTCTGATGACCGGACTCACATTCTCGAAGCGCTTTCTGCAGCATCACTGCGGGCAGATATTATTCTTATAACCGGCGGACTTGGACCTACCAAAGATGATATTACCAAACTGACGTTGGCGGATTATTTTAATGTGGGTATGAAACGTGATGAAGCAACCCTTGCCCATGTAAAGGGTATTTTTGCACGGAATAATGCTCCAATGATTGAAATAAATGAACGGCAGGCGGATGTTCCGGAAAACTGCACGGTGCTGTTAAATAAATCCGGAACAGCACCCGGCATGTGGTTTGAATATAATAATAAGGTATATGTGTCTATGCCTGGTGTGCCCTTCGAAATGCAATACCTGATGGAAGAAGAAGTGATTCCACGCATAAAAAAGAAGTTTGAATTACCTTTTATAATTCATCAAACCATACTTACCGCCGGAATTGGAGAGTCTTTCCTCGCAAAGAAGATTGAAGCTATTGAAGACAGTTTACCCCCGCATATTAAATTAGCATATTTACCCAAGCCCGGGCAGGTGCGTCTGCGCCTCAGTGCATCGGGTGCAGAAAATACTTTACTAGAGAAAGAGGTACAATCCTATAAGAACAAAATTGTAGATACTATAAAAGAGTATGTAGTAGCAGAAGAGGATATTTTACTGGAAAAGGCGATACTTGATTTCATGCAAAAGAATAACCTGACATTAAGTACTGCAGAAAGCTGTACCGGAGGTTATGTTGCACATTTACTCACTCAGATTTCTGGTTCCAGTGCAGTTTATTCAGGCGGAGCAGTATCTTATTCTAATCAGTTAAAAATTAAACTATTGGATGTTTCCGCTGATACATTAGATCAATTCGGGGCAGTAAGCCAGGAGGTAGTAAAAGAAATGGCAGCGGGAGCAATATCTAATTTTAATACAGATTATTCTTTAGCTATTACAGGCATAGCAGGACCGGATGGGGGAACACCTGAAAAACCTGTTGGAACTGTTTGGATTGCAGTAGCTTCGAAAACAAAGATCCGGTCCAGGAAGTTCTTGTTTGGTAGCAAAAGAGCACAGAATATTGAACGCTCGGCAATCAATGCGTTAACTATGTTGCTGAATTTACTTAGGGAAGATCACCGGTAAGTCGCAAAAAGCCTTATTTTTACATCCGCAAAGAATTAGCAAATTACTATTATGGCTCAATATCAATTACTGTTACCTAAAATGGGTGAAAGCGTTGCTGAAGCTACTGTTATCAAATGGATCAAAAATCCGGGTGACATGATCCAGTTAGATGAATCTGTGCTTGAGATTGCTACTGATAAGGTCGATTCTGATGTTCCCTCACCTGTAGCAGGAAAATTGGTGAAGCAATTATGTAATGTGGATGATGTTGTTCAGGTAGGTACCGCCATAGCTATAATAGAAACGGATTCAGACCAGCAAGAAAAGCAATTGGTTAAAGAGGAGGAAAATTCAGTTCACCAGCTTGAAATTGAGAAACCATCAACTTTACCCATTAAAGAGCAGAAGAAGGAAACACCCCAGGGCGATTATAAAGAATCTGCGCGATTTTACTCACCATTAGTTAAAAGTATAGCTGCAGAAGAAGGAATCCCTTTAAGTGAACTGGATAAAATACAAGGAAGCGGTGCGGAGGGCCGTGTAACCAAGCAGGATATTCTTGATTACGTTGATAAACGTACCGGAGAACAAAAAGTAGTTTCATTACATTCAAAAACTGAAAATACTACGTCTGCACCTCAGCCAAAGCCAATAGTGTCTGTGTCGGGAGGGGATGAGATCATAGAAATGGACCGGATGCGGAAACTTATTTCTGAGCATATGGTCATGAGCATGCAAACTTCACCTCACGTATCCTCTTTCATAGAAGCTGATGTGACCAATCTGGTGCGGTGGCGTGACAAGAATAAGGGGACTTTCGAAAAAAGGGAAGGGGAAAAAATCACGTTCACCCCGATCTTTATTGAAGCAGTTGCAAAAGCAATCCGCGACTTTCCAATGATAAATATTTCGGTTAACGGAACCCAAATCATTAAAAAACGCGATATTAATATAGGAATGGCAACCGCACTTACATCCGGCAACCTGATAGTTCCGGTGATAAGAAATGCGGATCAGCTGAATCTGGTTGGTTTAACAAAGGCAGTAAATGATCTGGCAACGCGTGCACGCAATAATAAGCTGCTACCCGATGAAGTGAAGGATGGTACATTCACAATTACTAATATAGGTTCATTTGGTAACGTAATGGGTACACCTATAATAAATCAACCGCAGGTGGCCATTATGGCTGTGGGCGCAATAAAGAAAAAGCCGGCAGTAATTGAAACTGAATTTGGAGACATGATAGGGATCAGACATATGATGTTCATATCAATGTCTTATGATCATAGGGTAGTTGACGGTTCTCTGGGTGGCTTATTTATTAAAAAGGTTGCAGATTACCTGGAAGCATGGGATATTAACAGGGAAATTTAATTGTACCTGATAAGGATTAAATCTGGTGCGCCAGTAAATTCTGCTCAATCTGTTGATGGATGATGTTAATGATGCTCCTAAATAAAAAGAGGTACTTTTTTAAAGTACCCCCTTTTTAACTAAACTAACACTACTAAAAAACCTTAATGTCTTAACTCTGCTGTTGCAGTGAAATAATTAAACGTTATAACCTGTAATTTAGTATAACAGGAAAAGACAATCATGCAATTTTATGTAGGGTAGTTATAATTGATTGTTGATCTTCCTGGCTTTTTATAAAATTTCCTATCTCGGTAGCAAGTATCTGTGTTTCAATAAGGAAACCATCATGTCCGTAAAAAGAATTTATTTCAAGGTACCTGGCCGATGGAATGTGTTCAGCTAAAAACTTCTGTTCTTCAACAGGGAATAATACGTCACTGCTTATGCCAATGACCAGGGTTTTTGCAGTTATTTTGCTTAATGCATTTTGAACTGATGTACGGTTTCTTCCTACATTATGGCTATCCATAGCCTTTGTAAGATACCAGTAGCTGTATGCATTGAACCGGCTAACTAATTTTTCACCCTGGTAGTTTTGATAGGATGATGCTTTGAAGTCATCAACCTTGTCGCTGTTTGTTTCAGATTGTGTTGAAGAATAAGTTTGGTAGGCACGATACGATAACAGAGCAATGCTGCGGGCCGCTTTCAGGCCTTTACTTCCACCATCAGGAGTATTAGCATCAAAAGTTGAATCAGCAGCAATTGCCATTCTCTGGCTTTCATTAAAGGCTATGCCCCACGGTGAGTGCTGCGCGTTTGTAGCAATCAGAACCAGCTTTTTAATCCTGTCAGGATTGTTTATGGCCCATTCCATTGCCTGTTGCCCCCCTAAAGACCCACCTATCAGCAAACTGATTTCTTCAATGTTCAGATGCTCTGCCAGGATCTCATGTGCATTAGCCAGATCTCTTACCGTAAACTGCGGAAACGAAAGGTAATAGGGAAGATTGGTATCCGGATCTTCACTTAAAGGATTTGTTGTGCCATAATTAGATCCGATAATATTTGCACAAACTATAAAATGATCATTCGGATTAAAGAAGTTATTTTCTCCAAACAGTCCTTTCCACCATTCGAAAACCTCCGAATTAGCGGTTAAGGCATGACAAACCCAGATAACATTATCCTTACGGGCATTTAATTGCCCGTAAGTAGTATATGCTATATTCAGATTATTCAGCGTTTTCCCGCTTTCGAGGGTAAAGCTTTTTGGATACCTGTAAGTTGTTGTTCCCATATAAATTATTTCACATATCCTTGCCGATACACAGGTTACGCGATCCCGTTATCCATTTACTATTTAATCTGAGCGAATGCCTGTTCAAAATCAGCTTTGATATCGTCAATATGTTCAATACCTACTGATACCCGTAAACTTGCCGGAGTAACTCCCGCTGCGGTCTGTTCCGCATCACTAAGCTGCTGGTGCGTAGTTGCAGAAGGCTGAATGATCAGTGTTTTTGTGTCTCCGACATTAGCCAGATGGCTTGTTAGTTTAAGATTGTCGACAAATTTGGTGGCTTTATCCTTTCCTCCTTTAACTTCAAATGATAAAACCGCTCCGAAACCGTTTTTGAGATATTTTTTTGCAAGCTGATGATATTTGTTACTTTCTAATCCCGGGTAATTTACACTTTCAACCTGTGGATGGTTTTCAAGCCATTTTGCAAGTTCGAGTGTATTATCCACATGTCGCTGCATACGAAGGGATAAAGTTTCTAATCCCTGAAGTAATAAGAATGAATTAAACGGAGAAAGAGCAGGGCCGAAGTCTCTTAAGCCTTCAACACGCGCACGTATAATGAATTGGATGTTTCCGAAAGGACCTTTCTGTCCGAATACATCATTAAATACCAGCCCATGATATCCTTCAGAAGGCTCGCTGAACTGTTTAAATTTGCCATTACCCCAATTGTAGTTTCCACCATCTACTATAATACCTCCGATGCTGTTTCCATGACCTCCGATCCATTTAGTAGCAGCCTGAACAACCACATGTGCGCCATGCTCAAGCGGTCTGAAAAGATATCCGCCAGCGGCAAATGTGTTATCTACAATAAAAGGAAGGTCATGCTTTTGTGCAAGTGCGGCAAATTTTTCAAAATCTGGAATATTGAATCCTGGATTACCAATAGTTTCAAGATAAATTGCCTTGGTGTTTTCATCAATAAGACGTTCGAAGCTTTCAGGATCATCTACATTAGCAAAACGCGCTTCAATACCAATGCGTTTAAAAGATACCTTAAACTGATTGTAAGTACCTCCGTATATATTAGACGATGTAACGAAATTCTCCCCTGAATTGATAATATTAGTTAGGGCAAGAAACTGTGCAGCTTGTCCGGATGCCGTTGCTAACCCTGCAACACCACCTTCAAGTGCGGCAACCCGCTTCTCAAAAACATCGGTAGTGGGGTTCATAATCCGGGTATAGATATTTCCAAACTCCTTTAAAGCAAAAAGATTGGCGCCATGTTCTGAGCTGTTAAATACAAAAGAAGTGGTTTGGTAAATAGGCACTGCGCGTGAACCAGTGGTTGGATCGGCTTCCTGACCGGCATGTATTTGAAGAGTTTCAAATTTTAAGTTTTCTGACATAATAGTATTTAATTAATAACTGTAATAAATGAATGAATCCAAAGTTAAGTGCAATAATCTGCTATGCTATGCATATAGGGGATATAATCTGAATAAGATTGAGTGGTTAATCCCTTAATTAGCAACAAAAACACATGTAACAAGATGAGAAGGCACCGGAAGATAATAAAGATTGAGGCAGGGTTTTCCCTTTAGGAAAAGATCGGAGAGAAACTGTTTCTTTTTTCATGGTTTTTCAATTTATAGTTTCCGGCGTTGCCGGACAGGACTTGGCACCTTTCCCGAAACCGATCGGGGGGGTTGTCAGTGGGTCATAGAGCCTGTCTCTCACCACTTCTTTATAAATCAAAACCTTTTTGAGGTTATGATAGCTTGGTATACGTACCAAATAATATTCCAAAGGTATTAAATATGTATTAATGCTACAAAATAAAATTTCGAATATTTTGATAAATTGATTAACCTATGAAAAATATCAATTCTTTAAACTATGAAGAGCTTCATTAATATCTTTAATAAGGTCATCAATATTTTCAAGGCCAACAGATACACGAATTAGATTTTGCGGAGTTTTCGTATCCGGGCCTTCAATGGAGGCTCGTTGTTCCATCAGACTCTCAACTCCGCCCAGACTTGTAGCATTGGTGAATACTTTTACATTCCTTACTACGGCCAGTGCTTCTTCAGCGCCTCCTTTTACCAGGAAAGAAAGCATTCCGCTAAAGCCGGACATTTGTGCCCTGGCAATTCCATGGTCTGGATGTTCAGGTAAGCCCGGGAAATAAACAGCTTCTACTAAAGGGTGTGTTTTTAAAAATGCAGCTAATTTTTCAGCATTTTCAGCATGTCCGCGCATGCGGTAAGGCAGTGTTTTTATACCCCTTACAGTTAAGTAACAATCAAAAGGTGAAGGTACAGCACCATAAAATTCCTGAATTTTTCTAATTCTTTCCCAAAATGCATCTTTTTTACGGCAAACCAGTGCACCACCCAGAACATCACTATGACCTCCAAGGTACTTGGTAGTTGAATGCATCACAATATCTGCTCCTAATTGCAGTGGGCGTTGAAAAACGGGCGTAGCAAACGTATTGTCGCAGCCAAGAAGAATATTATTGGTTTTTGCAATATCTGCTATAGTTTTAATGTCACTGATCTTCAGAAGCGGATTTGATGGCGTTTCAAGCCAGATTAACCGCGTATTTGTACTTATTGCCTGTTGGATATCCTTAATATTAGTTGTGTCAACAAAACTTAATGACAGGGACGCTCCGAAGACTTCCTTTATAGCATTGCGCAGGCCATGGTACATGTCATCAGGTACAATTACATGGCTGCCTGGTGCAAGCGCCTGAAATACCGTCATTCCGGCAGCATTGCCAGAAGAGAATGCGCAGGCATCCTCACCACCTTCCAATTGCGATAAAACCTGTTCTAGTGATTTACGGTTTGGATTATTAATCCGTGAGTAGACATATTCATTCGAATTGTTTTGTTGTCTTTCGAATGTAGTAGATAAGGTAATTGGTTGAACAGCGGCTTTTGAAGAGGAATCAAGAGAATTACCTGCATGAATTGCAATGGTTTCAAGTTTCATGCTCAAAATTAATTATAAATAGACAACTGTGTTAGCGTCTTAAGATAAAATAACCTTTTATTAGTTCTTTCGAGCCAGAGTTTGTATTAGTATTAGTAAAGGTGTTATTAACAGTTAAGACGTAATAAAATACACCATCTGTAACGGCGGTGGATTTCATTTTTAAAGAACCTGCAAAAAACCTGGTGGAATTATCATATCCTTTTTCTTTATAAACAATGTTACCCCACCTATTGTAAATCGTAATTTCATTGTCCGGATATAACTCAATGTTTTTAATATGCAGGTAATCATTGCCGGAACCATCTTTATTTGGTGATAAAAGCTGCGGAACTGATATTTTTCCATCATTATTGGGATCTAGCTGCATGTTTATATTATGCGTCTCAAAATATTGTCTCCCGCAGGCATCAGTCATTACAAGTGTGATAAGTGCGATTCTTATACTAAGATCATTATCTGGAATATAGGTTATATTTTGTGAAGCGTTGTCAGGAATAATGGTTCCTGACGATGCTGACCATTCAAAAGTATATTGAGAAAGGTCGGTGCCTGCTGGTAAAGTAAAGCTGACCGGATAGGATACCCCGGGCAACATAGTTGAGGCCGCTGAAATTTGAGGCTGTATACTATTGTTCTGTTTATCAACTACTGCCATGAATGCGAAATTGAAAAAAGCGCGCTGAAGTGCAATGTGATGAGAATTAAAGGGTACACCTGAAAAACCACCACCTGTTCCCCCATTATGGAAATGGCCGCCCTGGTACATAACCCAGCCTCTTGAAGGATCGGCAAAACCTCTGCCGTAAGCGAGTACAGTTGCCGGTCCCGGAGAAAAAGCTGGGACATCTGAATGCGTAGGATCCCACACGCTTACCTCAACGCCGGGCCGCCATGATGAGCCGGGTTTTAGTAAATATATGCCTTCAGAACCATTATTGGTTGCCTGATCAAGAGATCCTATAAACTGCATTATCGGATTGGTATCATACGCATAAGAATATGGTGGGGTACCGTCCTGATGTGCCTGGTAATTAATGAATCCGTTTGTGGAAAGAAAGTTCATCCTTTGCGAATTATCCGGACTCACTGCATCTTCCATAACACTTGGCGCATGACATCCGGACCATATTGCACCTCTGTAATCCCTGTTCCAGGCCAGCAGGTTGTTATGGGTGTTCCAGGTGGGGTCGGCATGTGGTAAGGCAAAAATATCGTCACATTGCGTAAGTTCTGAAGGTAATTTCCAGCCCGTTGTTAATGACCCGCCATGAGCAGAATCCGGGATTCCGGCGTTTAAAAAGAATGGTGTAACTAAATTTCCTGAAAACCGGTCTATTGTCCACCGCGGTGCATAGGTAAGTGTAGCATAAACATCCAGATTTATAGGGGTATTTGTGTTTTGCCCTACCACACCCTGTACTATCCAGGTATTAATTGCAGCATTTACAGCAGCTGTACGGTATTCAGAAAGAATTACAAAAGCACCTCCGCTAAAAACAGTACCATTATAAGTAAAGTCGCCTCCATCTTTGGCTTTTGTCGGATTGATTATCCATTTAACAGGTACGTGATATGTATTCAGTAATTCATAAACTAAGCCGTATGGCTTTAGTCCGTTTGCCATTGTTTGCGGTATGACACCCATATTTACAATGAATGATCCTGAAGAGATAGTCTCTACAGCGCAAAATGCCTTTGAACAAAAGAAAAATACAAAAAATATCCCCCTCAGGAATTTCATATCACAAAGATGGCTAATGAAATTATTAACATGAAAATTAATAGGTGAATTTGAATTTTTTCAAATCCGGCAACTGTTTCCTTTTTCGGTTAATCTCATATTGGTGTAGTACCTGGCCCAGGTTTTTCAGGAAGGGATAGCACACAGTTGTATATTCGTATTTTGAGTCATTATAAATTCCATCTTCATTAGATTGTACCACCGCAGTTAATAAAAATTCCACATTGTTTTTAAAGTCTACTATGTAGGAGTTATCTATAACATAACCGTATGAATCTCCATATTTGTTGAATATACGGATGTCCGGGCTTGGGGTTACATGCTTTTCCCTGCCGTAAAAATTGAACTTGCTGTATAATGTCCAGAATTCATTGGAGTTATACTTAGGGTACTCGCTTTCTGTCGGGTACATCGACATATATTTATAGATCAGTTCATAATCATCCGGCTTAAGATTAAACCTTTCCTGACGTGGATAAACCTCAGGGAATAACAATTTTTTCATTAATTCCTGCTGATCAGCAATTGAAAACACATTTTTGTCAGCAAAACTATAAGGTTCATTTACAAGTTTATCATTTGCATCCATATACCCTTTACCGCGTATCAGGTTATACAACTCTAATGGATATTCATTTGGATCATATTGTTCAGGCTGTGCATAAACAAGCTTATTGCCATCGTAAAATTTAACGGGGTTGGTATGTTTTGCAGATTCACCGCCATCGCCAATGGCCAGCCTGTTTAATATCCGGCTTTCAATTAATCCATTGTTCTTTAGTTTCGCATTGAGTTCCTCGCGCCCTAAAAATTCAAATAAACGATTAAATGCATCATTGTCACTAACCAGCAGGATTTTCTTTATATAATGCTCAATACTTGGAAGCTTATTGGGTGAAGATGGATCTGTTAATACTTTCGTCTGACCTTTGTAAGCACTATCGGTTAACATAGTGCTCTTCCTGTTCAATCCAGGTATATTTAAGCTGTTGATCTTTTCCAGCGCAAAAATAGCAGCAGGTAATTTAACTGTACTGGCCGGATAAAAATAGCGTGTTGGATCCAGGTTAAAACTATATGATCTGAAATGAGGCACATTTTTTTTATCCCGGTCAATTTGTGTGTAAAGTATCTGTACTTCATTATTTGTGGGATGTTTAAGAATATCTCCAAAAAGTTCAGGATTAGATTTTAACAGATCAGTAAGCAGCTGGTTATTCATTTTTTTAGAAGAATTGCCTTCTTGTGCATTTACATCGTATATGCAAAGGTGAAAGATTAAGCTTATAAGCAAAACTATTCTCATGAGTTAAATATAACAATAATTATTTTCTGGTCTGCTTGTAGATTTCTGTTCTTGTATTACCTTTGCATCGTTTTGGTCCCCGATTGTATTCGGGGTTAAAAGGGAACACAGTGTAATTCTGTGACTGTCCCGCAGCTGTAAGCTCCATAACCAATGTTCAATTCTTTGTCACTTTTCTGATAGTATCAGGATGGGAAGACAGAACAACGGGGAGTAAGTCAGAAGACCTGCCAAACAACATTATTCATAGCTTTCGGGGATTGAAGCTGGAATGAAAATACTTTCATTGTATTTCCATTGCATTTTAATCATTTCTGTTTGCTGTGGGCTAACTCACAACAAAATGAAAAGAAATTTAATTACTGTTGCTGCAAGCCTGGGGTTTGCACAACTGGTACTGCTGGCCGGCGGTGCCTGCGCACAGGAAGAGCCTGTTCGTTCACTGAATGAAGTTGTTGTTACTGCAAGCCGTTCGCCACGAAAGCAGTCTG
>DASWTL010000017.1:0-19805 GCA_036402155.1 Sphingobacteriaceae bacterium
TTGTTTAGTGCATTTTTCTGATGCCTGGTTTTCATCCAGGCTTCATCATCCCAATCATGCCACGTAGTAGAAACTATCGAGGCGGTTTTGGGTGGGAGCTCACACTGCAATGCAAATGGATCGCTTTTTTCGAGAATCTTACCGTTGCCTGAAATAATATGATATTTATATATTTCACCTAGATCTACTCCCGGAATAAATAATTCCCAAATACCTGAGCCGTCCCACCGAACATTCATCGGGTGACTTTCGGTATTCCAGCCGTTAAAGTTTCCGGTTACCGATACTTTTACAGCATTTGGCGCCCAAACCGCAAAATAAGTTCCTTTTTGCCCGTTGAATTCTACAACATGGGACCCAAAATTTTCATAAAGCTTAAAATGCTTTCCTGAACGAAAAAGACTGATATCGAAATCGGTGAACCTGGAATAATTTACATCGAGCGGATGTTTTTTTTCTGAACGATGCAAATCCTGATTCTTCATAGGCTTAAGCTTTTAAGCGATTTCGATTTAAACATGAATGTATACTGTTTGTTTGTAAGTGTCAGACACCATTAAGGTGTCTGACCTTAAGTTACAGTAAAATTTGAATCTCCCTGAAATTTTTATTCACCTTTAACCTGAGCCGTTCAAGTTCATCTATAACCAGCTCATTTTTATACTCTTTACCATCCACATAAACTTTGCCCGGCTTGAAAGGTAAGCCAATTATTTTCAGATCATAGGTTTCATACCGTGGTGTAAAGAGGCCTTCGGTAGATTGTTTGATGATCATATTTTCAGTATCTCCGTTAACTATGAATTTCTTCTCAAGGTAAATATCCTGTTCATAGGCAAAGGTGTCATCATGATCTTCATAATAAAATGAGTTTACTTCACAATCAGAATAATAGATCTGGAACATCAGCTCATCAACTTCAAATTGGCCAACATACTGCATTAATGGAGATTCTGGTATTACAGAGCCGGCTTTAACAAATACCGGCATACTGGTAAGCGGGGCATGTACCGAATGTTCAGTTCCGCCTTCATAAAGTTCATGCGTCCAGTAATGATACCACCTGCCTTCTGGCAGATAAACTGTTTTATGATTAGCGCCGGGTACAGTTACCGGAGCTACTAATATTTTGTCACCAAATGTAAATTCATCTTCGCGGATATGGTTGTCCATATTCTCCTGCTCATGCATTACAACAGGGCGTAGAATAGGAAATCCATATTTATGATGTTCCCAGAACGTGCTGTAAATGTAAGGTAGTAACCTGTAGCGCATTTCGATAAAATGCCGGTTGATATTTTCATATTCTTCCCCAAAACTCCATGGTTCTCGTTCTGCAGTATCACCGGCTGAGTGGGCGCGCATAAATGGTGAAAATACGCCCAGCTGTATCCACCTGGTAAAAAGCTCAGCATCAGGCTCTCCGCTGAATCCGCCGATATCTGTTCCGCAAAAAGGAACTCCGGATATCGAAAGGCGTTGCATTTGCAGGTTGCCCATCTTTAAGTGTTCCCAGCTGGCTACATTGTCACCTGTCCACACTGAGGCGTATCGCTGCATACCTGCATAACCGGCCCTGGTAATGGTAAAGGGTCTCTTGTTTCTCTGAAGTTTTTTTAATCCTTCATAAGTAGCCCGTACCATTTGCATTCCATAAATATTATGTGCTTTACGATGAGATCCGCGATGTCCGTCATAATTATGGCGTACATCGTTGGGGAAAGTTCCCGAACCAAATACTGCCGGTTCATTCATGTCATTCCAAACACCGGCTACTCCTGCATCAACCAGGTCCTGGAAAAGGCCGCCCCACCATTCACGTACCTTTGGATTGGTAAAATCCGGGAACTGGCACCGGCCAGGCCAAACATGTCCTTCCATAAAATAATCATCGGACCGACGGCAGAAGTACTTATTTTGTTTTCCTTCGCGATAAACCCAGTAATTATCATCAACCTTAATTCCGGGATCAATAATCACTACCGTTTTAAAACCATCATCCGATAATTCCTTGATCATCCGCTTGGGATTGGGAAAAAACTTCCTGTTCCAGGTAAAACACCTGTAACCATCCATGTAGTCAATATCCAGATAAATGGCGTCGCAAGGAATTTTGCGTTCTCTGAAATTTTTAGCCAGATCTTTAACCTTACTTTCCGGATAATAACTCCACCTGCATTGGTGAAAGCCTAATGCCCATTTTGGTGGCATGGGATGAGTGCCGGTTAACGTATGGTAACGTTTAACAACATCCATCATGTGCGGGCCATGGATGTAATAATATCTTAGTTCACCGCCATCAGCCCAAAAACTGGTTTTATTCGCATCTTCATGTGCAAAATCGAAGTGACTTTTAAAGCTGTTATCGAAAAAAATACCGTAGCCTATATTTTGATTGATGCCAATATAAAAAGGTATAGAACGGTATAACGGATCCTGGTGCTTGTTGAATGAGTAAACATCACTGTTCCAATTAACCAGGCGTTTTCCACGGAGATTAAAGTCTGTAGTCTTATCGCCAAGGCCAAAGAAGCTTTCTCCCTGTGTGCTTTTTTTTGTGCAATACACATAATAACCACCAAAATCTACATTTTCTTCCCAATGCATGGCAGATGCATCCTCACTGATCACCTGATCCTTTCGGTTGGCAAAGGAAATATGAAAGTTCTTTTTGTTAATTATACAAGTCACGGTATCTGTGGACACACGATATGAATCATCGTCTTCCGCAAATTTAAATACGGTTACCCGCTGTTCAGAAACCGGTACTGCATATGAAAAATCGGCAAGGAAAACTCCATGTGGAGCCATTCGGACACGGATGATCTCATCACTAACCACCAGAACCTCAACCTTTGCATCTCCGTCAGAGAAATAAAACTTATTGCCGTCCTGTGTATATTCCTTTACCTCGGTCAGATATTTTTTTATTATAGGTTCCGGGGTTAGAACCACGGGGTTATTAAGGAATTTTACCTCATCATCGTTTACCTCATCCGTATTTAAAAAAAGGGGGTTGTCTTCCAGACCGGAAATCTCTTCTGTCATTTATATAGTTTTAATTCTGATAAATTATTGCAGTTAATCGAATATACATCATAACTGTTGATATCACAACTTCGTGTGATCAGTACACTAACTTGCACTGTCTTCAAAGAAGATTGAGTCAGGTTAATTAATAGTGATTGAATATGGTAAGCGCGCCTGGACACCTGTAAATTGCAAAGCTGATTTCAGCTGTTGATAATATAAATAATTACTCCCAAGTTCTTTTTTAGTAAGATAATCACTTATTTTATCTGCAGAGTTATCAAAAAGGGCATGAAACGGATCTTTTTGAGATGGGTATTCTACAATTTTATACTCTTTGATATTTGCTTTACGGGCAGCTGATTTCACGGCATCATTTATATTACCCAGGCGGTCAACTAAACCGTTTTTTAATGCTTCGGTTCCGCTCCACACTCTTCCCTGTCCAATACTATCTATATATGCCGGGCTTCTTTTTCTTCCCTGTCCAACTTTAATGGTAAAATCGCTGTAAATATCATTTACCTCTTTTTGTATGATCATCTTTTCAGCTTCGGTAAGCGGACGGGTTACAGTTCCAAGATCAGCGAATTTGCCTGTTTTAACCCCATCAAAGGTCATTCCTAATTTATTATCAAAAAATTTCTGCATATTAGGAATGATTCCAAAAACACCAATTGAGCCAGTAATGGTATTGGGCTGTGCAAAAATTGAATCCGCAGCGCAAGCGATATAATAACCTCCTGAAGCTGCAACATCACCCATAGAAACCACTATGGGTTTAACTTTTTTTGTAAGAACCACTTCTCTCCATATCACATCAGAAGCAAGTGCGCTCCCACCGGGTGAGTTTACCCGTAAGACCACGGCTTTTATCTTTTTATCCAGGCGGGCAGTGCGGATAGCTTTTGAAATTCGTTCAGAGCCAATTGTTTCCTCATTGCCATCACCGCTAATAATTTCACCGGATGCATATATGATGGCAAGCCGGTCAGAAGCAGATGAAGATTTTTCTTCAGCTGTGGGGGCATATGTCTTAAGATTTACAGAATTAACATTTTTATCTTTCTCAGTGCCGGTTAGCACTCTGAGATCTTCCAGAACCTGGTCTTTATAACGAATGCCATCTGCCAGTTTATAATTTACTGCATCCCGGGCGTTTCGGATTAATGCGCTATCTGCAATTTTAGCCAGGCTGGTTTTTGGAATTCTTCTGCTGGCTGAAATCTTTTCTAAGAAATGATCGTACATGGATCCCAGAAAACCAGTAACCTGCTGACGATTTGCATCGCTCATTTTGTCGAGTATAAATGGTTCTACAGCACTTTTATAAGTGCCAACCTTTATAACCTGGGCCTCAATATCCAGCTTTTCGAGAGTGCCTTTAAAGAAGATCATCTGTGAGCTGAAACCTCTGAAATCAAGCAAACCTTCCGGATTTATATACACCTTGCCTGCTGAAGCAAGGTAATAAGCATTTTGTGCATAAACTTCACTATATGAATAAATGAATTTTCCTGAATTTTTAAAATCCAGCAGCGCATTTCTTATTTCTTCAACTGTAGCCTGGCCAGCCTGTAACGATGTTAAATCAAGATATATACCCTTTATATGATCATCTGTTTTAGCTTTTTTAATGCTTGCAAGGATATCGTTTAACCCGGGAAGTTTAGTATTCTCTAAATGAAAGAAATCCATATTTGCGAAAGGATTTTTATCTGTACGTTCTGCAATTGGAAAATCCAGTTTCATATGCAGTACAGATCCTGGTTTTACATCAGCCTTTGTTTCTCTTCCGGCAGAGGTAATTACGGCAGTTAAGACTGCAGCAAGGAATATAAATAAAACAATGAACGACAGGACAAAACCTACCATCGAAGCAAAAACAAATTTGAAGAATTCTTTCATTTCAGAATTAAAACCTTTAACTATGCAAGTATACAAAAATATAGGGCCAGCACATGATGTTGAAAGACATTATCGTTATAATTAAAGTTCTGTGATGCAGGGTGTTTATTTGCTTTTAGGTAGCAATTTGGGCGATCGTGAATATTATATTTCTGAAGCTGTTGATCTGATAAGCCAACGGGCAGGAGTAGTGGAATTAAAGTCTTCCTATTATGAAACAGCTTCATGGGGTAAGACAGATCAACCCGACTTTATTAACCAGGCGATATTTTTAAAAACGAAATTATTACCTCAACAGTTATTAATTACTATATTAGATATAGAAAAACATTTTGGCAGAGAGCGACTAGTGAAATGGGGCTCAAGAACCATAGATATTGACATCTTATTCTATTCAGATATGATAATAAAGGAGTCTGATCTGGTTGTTCCGCATCCGTACCTGCACGAAAGAGCTTTTGCCTTATTGCCTCTTGCTGAGATTGCCGCTGAATTTGTACATCCTCAATGCAAGAAAACTATTTTGGAATTATGTAACTCATTGGCAGATAACTTATCGGTAAAAAAGCTTGCTGCCGGATCGAATTAATTAACTTATGACAGAACAGAATAATAAACCATCGGTAATGGATCTTGACCTTTCTTATCTTAGAGATGTTGCCAGTGGAAGTGCAGAGTTTATGGTTGAGATGATTGATATTTTTCTTGATCAGACCCCGGAGTATTTCGAGAAGCTTGATGCTGCGGTAAAAGCAAAAGATTGGAAAACTGTAGCTGATGTATCTCACAAGATTAAGCCTACACTGGTTTTTATGGGTGTTGACATAAGTAAGTATGATATTGGCGCAATTGAGCGTAAAGCCAGAGACCTGGTCGATCTGGATCAGATCGAGCCTCAGTTTAATAATCTGAAAGCAATGGGCGCAGGCCTTTTCAGCAGGCTGGAGGAAATTAAAAAAGAGCTGCAGGCCGATATTTAAGCCACCCTTAGCTCAAAATCATAACTTTCCATAATCAGATTGGCAAGTAATTTTTTACATGCCTGATCTACTTTTTCACGGGCTTCATTTTCATTGCCGGCTTCAACTTCCAGGGTAATATGTTTCCCAATGCGAACATTGTGAATTTCGGATAATCCCAGATTTTTCATACTTCCTGTTACCGCTTTTCCCTGCGGATCAAGAATTTCTTTTAAAGGCATCACATTAATCTCGGCAACAAATTTCATTTTATAAGTCTGAATTGAATGATTGATAATAGAAAATAAATAAAAATAATTATCGGAACAGCTGCAAAGTTAAATATTAAAATCAATAACAGCGTTGAAGCGATCAGGGCATACCTTAATAAATTGTCAGAAAATTTATAGCTCTTAAATTTTAACGACATTAAAGGAATCTCTGCAACCAATAATATTCCCATTCCTAAGCTGAACAGGAAAAGAAAAAAAGGATTTAAAATGTAGGAAGTAAGAAAAATGTTACCTCCGGATAAGATCATTGGTAATGAACCAATTAAAAGTGCATTGGCGGGGGTTGGCAGTCCGATAAAATTTTCAGATTGTCTTGTGTCGATATTGAATTTTGCTAATCGCAACGCGGAAAATATCGCAATTAAAAAAGCTGAGAAATTTAAATACGGACTAATTGTACCTACCTGAGGAGCCTGTAAAAAAAGATGGTAAACGATTACCGAAGGTAGTACGCCGAAGCTTACCATATCCGCCAGAGAATCCAGCTCTTTACCGATATCAGAATACGCTTTTAATGCCCTGGCAACCAGTCCGTCAGCAAAATCAAAAACTGCAGCTATAAATATCGCATACGCGGCGTAATCCAGTTTATTCTGGAATGCAAAGACAATCCCAAGACACCCGCTAAGCAAATTTAAACAGGTAATTGCATTTGGAATGTGTTTTTTCATAGCGTGAGCAAGTGGTTTTTAAGTTAAATAGTTCATGGGCTTTTAGTTCATGGGGAATAGCTTATGGTTCATGAGGTATTGCATATAGTGTGTAACCATTAATTATCAACTATTAACCATTAACTATCAACTATCAACCATTAACTATCAACTATCAACCATTAAACATTAACTATCAACCAAATAATACCCCTTTACGAATTCATCGAAATTAAAAATTCCTCATTCGTTTTAGTACCACGCATTTGTGATAATAAGAAATCCATGGCTTCCATAGAGTTCATGTCTGCAAGGTGATTACGCAATATCCAGATTCGCTGTAAGGTATCTTTGTCTAATAGTAAGTCATCACGACGAGTACTGGATGCTGTAATATCTATAGCAGGGAATACCCGTTTGTTAGAAAGTTTACGATCCAGCTGAAGTTCCATATTTCCTGTCCCTTTAAACTCTTCAAAGATAACTTCATCCATTTTTGAGCCGGTTTCGGTTAAGGCTGTGGCAAGAATAGTTAATGAGCCACCATCTTCAATGTTTCTGGCGGCACCAAAAAACCGTTTAGGTTTGTGTAATGCATTTGCATCAACACCACCCGACAAGATCTTACCTGAGGCCGGAGCAACAGTATTATATGCCCTGGCTAACCTGGTGATAGAGTCAAGCAGAATAACCACATCATGTCCGCATTCTACCATTCGTTTTGCTTTTTCAAGAACGATATTGGCAATTTTAACATGACGTTCTGCAGGTTCATCAAAAGTTGATGATATTACCTCAGCTCTTACGCTCCTGGCCATATCTGTCACCTCTTCCGGACGTTCATCAATCAATAAAATGATTAAATAAACCTCGGGATGGTTTTTAGCTATGGCGTTTGCCACGTCTTTTAACAACATGGTTTTACCGGTTTTGGGCTGAGCCACTATTAGTCCGCGCTGTCCCTTACCGATTGGAGTAAACAGATCCATAATTCGTGTAGAATGGTTGCTGGTATCTGTAAATAACTTCAAACGTTCAAGCGGAAACAGGGGCGTTAAATAATCAAAAGGTACACGGTCTCTCACTTCTGCAGGAACACGACCGTTGATAGTTTCAACACGCACTAAAGGGAAGTATTTCTCACCTTCTTTAGGCGGGCGAATGCTTCCACGGACTGTATCGCCGGTTTTTAAGCCAAACAGCTTTATTTGCGACTGGGAAACATAAATATCATCTGGTGAAGACAGGTAATTGTAATCGGATGATCTCAGAAAGCCATAACCATCAGGCATGATCTCTAAAATACCTTCATTCACAATCACATTGTCGAAATCCATGTTGGTAGCCGGATTTTCCTGAGCTTTATTTTGATTTTGAAATCTGCGCTCGGGTTTTGCTGTGCGCTGCGCAGGCGGGTCCTGAACCAGAACTTCTTTTTCCGGATCTTTTTCAACCGTTTTTTCTGTTTCTGCAACCGGATCAGGAGTAGTCACAATCCTGGGCTGAGGAGCCGGTGGATTATCTCCAGACCTGCCAAATAAACCCAGATCATGAGTTTTTTCCGACGCTTTTTCAGGTTCCTTGGTTTTTACTGTACGGGCGCGCTTTTTTGGCTTATCTGGTACAGCTTCGGCAACTTTGTTATTTTTAGGTTCCTGTATTTCCGGTAAAGGCAGATTTTGCTTTTCCTTGATCTTGGTAATAAGATCTTGTTTGCGTAGCGTCTCAGCATCTTCCACGCCATACGTTTTAGCAATCTCACGCAGCTCAGAGACGAGCTTATCGTTCAATTCTGTATTGTCAAGCATTATTATGAGTTATATTCTTAGGATTTAAATTAGATTTTACCTTAGGCGACCGAAACCAAATATCATTTCTTTTTAAAACGGATTTTTGCTGTAGCAAGAAGTTATTGTGATTTCCTGTGACACAGGTTAATTTGAGATAACTCCGCAATTGTAGGGAATAAAAATAAATAATCAAAACTTTATTTCTTTTTCATTAGAATTATCTGTTTTTTAGCGGAAACAGGGGTACATAATTCTTTTGCTTTATTAACTTATAATTACATCTTAAGACTACCGTTGTTTTAAAATCTCCAAAAAAACTTTTTGCTTATTGCACTATCCTATTCATGACTAGAAATCAATTAATAGAACAGATTAAGTTAAAACGGTCATTTTTATGTGTTGGCCTTGATTCAGATATCAATAAAATCCCTGAATTTTTACTGGACACTGCTGATCCTGTATATGAATTTAATAAGAAGATAATAGATGCCACCAGTGATCTGTGTGTATCATATAAAATAAATACTGCATTTTATGAATGCCGGGGCGTAGCCGGTTGGGAAAGTCTGGTAAAAACATGGGCATATATTCCGGATCATTGCTTCACCATAGCGGATGCAAAACGTGGTGATATTGGAAACACATCGGAGATGTATGCAGAAGCTTTTTTCAATCCCAATTCTTCGGGAATGGGATTTGATTCTATTACAGTAGCTCCTTACATGGGCGAGGATTCCGTAAAGCCTTTTCTTAAGTTTCAGGATAAGTGGGTTATTCTGCTAGCGTTAACTTCCAATCCGGGAAGTAAAGATTTTCAATTTTTAAGTAATGACGACAGGTACCTATTTGAAGCTGTAATATCTAAAGCAAATGAATGGGCTGGTCCGGATCAGCTTATGTTTGTGGTTGGAGCTACCAGAGGTGAATTCTTTACCGATGTTCGAAAATTTGCTCCGGATAATTTCTTGTTGGTTCCGGGTGTCGGGGCGCAGGGGGGAAGTCTGGAAGAGGTTTGTAAATATGGAATGAATAAAGACTGCGGATTGTTGGTTAATTCTTCGCGGTCTGTTTTGTATGCCTCATCCGGACGCGATTTTGCAGAAGCAGCCAGAGAAGAAGCGATCCGGTTACAAACACAGATGAAACTGGAGCTCGATAAGTTGGAATCATTTCTTTAAACCATTAGTTTTATCACATTCCATTAAATTTTTTTCTGCATATTTAACTATGCATTTTAATGAAGATTTTCTGCACTATTTGTGGAAGCACCGGTTGTTTAAATCAAACAATCTGCAAACAAAATGCGGACAACAAGTTCAGGTTCTTTCAACAGGTATTCATAACCAGCATGCCGGTCCTGATTTTGAAAATTCAAAAGTCAGGATTGGCCAAACTGTATGGGCAGGTAATATTGAAATTCATATTAATGCCACGGATTGGGAAAGGCACCATCATCAGTTTGATGATTCTTATGAGAATGTAATTCTTCACGTTGTTTATAATCATGATACAGATCTGATGCGAAAGGACGGGAGTATCATACCTGTTTTAGAGATGAAAGATCTCATCCCGGATGATGTGCTTACAAAATACCGCTGGCTGAATGAGAACATGGACTGGATTCCTTGTGCAAACCATATTTCGCAGGTTGATAGTTTTCACACGAATTCCTGGTTATCAAGAGTATTGGTAGAGCGCATGGAAGAAAAATCAGACGCAATAAACAAAGTCCTAGCTGAATATAAGCAAAGCTGGGATGATGCCTTTTATGTGATGCTGGCAAGGAATTTCGGTTTTAAAGTTAATGCACTGCCCTTTGAGATGCTTGCACGGTCTCTTTCTCAGCAAATTTTAGCAAGACATAAGAACAATGTCCTGCAGATTGAGGCGCTTATTTTTGGTCAGGCTGGTTTTCTCGATCAGGAATTAGCCGATGAATATCCGAAACAGCTTCAAAAGGAATATCTGTTTTTGAAAAAAAAGTATTCATTACAACCGGTAGACCGGTATTTATGGAAGTTTCTGCGTATGCGGCCACAGAATTTTCCAACGTTAAGGCTGGCTCAGTTCTGTGCATTGGTCGTAAAATCTAACCACCTGTTTTCCCGTATTCTCGAAATTCGCTCTGTAGCAGAGGTTAAAAAGTTCTTTGACAACTTGCCCGTTAATAATTATTGGAAAACACATTACAGGTTTGATGTAACTTCCAGGGTTAGTGGTAGTCAAACAGGCGACCAGTCTATTGATAATATTTTGATAAATACGGTTTCTTTATTTCTTTTTGCATATGGTAAAAACATGAACTCCCCTTCAATTGTTAACCGGGCATTGGAGTTGTTGGAATTACTTTCTGCTGAGGAGAATAATATTACCCGGCAATTTTCAAAAACTGGCATTAAAATACGCGACGCATTTGCATCACAGGCAATAATTCAATTAAAAAAGTCGTATTGTGATAAAAAAAAATGCTTACATTGTGGGATAGGTACAAGATTATTGAATAATTGATTATGATACAGCGGATATTAACATACTTTGAGAAGCAATCCTTTGGGGTGTGTACTTACATTGGAGAGCGGCTTAAAATATCAATTTCTAAGATTCGCTTGTTCTTTATTTATTCATCGTTCCTTGCTGTAGGTTTCCCCTTTATATTTTACCTGATGGCAGTTTTTGTATTGGATATAAGAACGTATGTTAAACGTATCCGGACTCGTTTATGGGACGTGTAGTTATTCAGTTAGAATTTTAGCGATATCCTGATACCCCTGTTCTGATGCCATATCTGCTGGGGTTTTGCCTTCCTCAGTTCTGGTTTTGATGTCAGCACCTGCTTCAAGCAGGACGATCAATAATTCTATATTTCCATTATGAGCTGCCGAATGCAATGGGGTAATACCTTTGTTCTGTTTTACATTTACATCTGCTCCCGCCTCTAATAACATTTTAGCAACCATATTATGATTTGCTGCCACTGCCGAGTGTAACGGATAAACATTAAAGCCGTTTTGTGATGCTAAATTAGTTTCAGCTCCTTTTAAAAGGAGGTATCTGGTAACTTCCTCATGCCCGAAGTATGCTGCTAACCCTAATGCTGTAAAGCCATCTTCTGAGTAATTATTTATATTTTCCGGTTCTTTATATAGAAGATGAGCAACCACATCAAACTTTCCCATTGCTGCAGCCTCAAATAAATTTATTTCAGGAATATACTTTAGTAAGAGACCAGATATCTCATTGTTCTTATAGTAACATGAAAGCATTAATGGTGATATCATATGGCTGGTTTTCTGATAAACCAGTTCCGGTTGCCGAACTAAAAGCATATTTAATTCATCCGTATTGCCTGATTGGATATATTCCTCAAGAGGATTTTGCATTAGTCTTAAATAAGGTTTAAAAACAATCAAGTATAAGAAAATTTAATTTATCTATGTCCGGACTTCTTCGAGACTTCTTTGGGACACGTTCGGGGATCCTACGTTCGTGAACGTAGGATCAGCGAAGCTGTCTCGAACAACTCCCGAAGAAGTCCCGAACAAACTTGCGGTTACCTCCTGTCAGCGCTTCACATCAATCCTAAAAAAGCTATATCTTTAATACAAATTCTAAGATCACGAAATGACAATAAGACCATATATTTTAGCAGAGACGAATTGGAAACATGTAAAAGATGAGAAGTTTCAGGTAGTAATCCTCCCCTGGGGTGCAACTGAGGCTCATAATTACCATTTGCCATATGGTACCGATGTTATTCAATGTGATTATATAGCTGCAGAATCAGCGCGTAAAGCCTGGGAGAAAGGCGCTAAAACGGTGGTATTGCCAACAATTCCATTTGGTGTGAATACTGGTCAGCTTGATATAACCCTGGATATCAACATGAATCCGAGTACACAATTTGCAGTTCTCAAGGACATTGTTCAGGTCTTATCTAACCAGGGTATTCCGAAGTTTGTGATCATGAACGGTCATGGAGGCAATGATTTCCGGCAAATGGTGAGAGAATTGCAGGCATTGTTCCCCAAAGTGTTTATTTCAACCATGAATTGGTACATGATCTTAGATTTAAACCAGTATTTTGATGAACCCGGAGATCATGCCGGCGAGATGGAAACCAGTAACATGATGTATATTGTACCTGACCTATGCCTTCCTCTTAGCGAAGCCGGCGATGGTGCGGAAAGAAAGTTCAAAATTGAAGCATTACGATCAGGCAGGGTATGGGCTCAGCGGGAATGGAGTAAAATGACTAAAGATACGGGCGTAGGAGATCCGGCAGCATCCTCAGCTGAAAAAGGAAAGAAATACTTAGCGGATGTAACCGATTCTATCGCCAGCTTCCTGGTCGAATTAGATCAGGCGGACATAAAAGATCTCTATGATTAACCTACCCGATTTCGGGCCCGGCAATGGCGTATTGCATCTCTATATTGCCGGGATGCTTTAATTCACCCAGATACATTCTGATAAACGGACGTTCATACTCAAATTTTAAAGATTTAAGCTCTTCTATCCATTCACTGTTCTCTTCAAATACATCTAAAATTACGGATGACGGACAACTTTGAAGCGCGTTTAACAATAAGGTTTTCGCATCAGCGGTATTTTCTGCAATTAGTGGACCGATCTGATGTGCAGCGGTTCCGGGTCTGCCAAAACAATAACCGGTTATCTTTCCTTTTTTCTCCAGGTAATATGCGTATTGCGGAGCAGTATCCAATAAATAATGTAATACGTTTTCGCGCTCTGCTCCAAAGGCTGTGGAATCAAGCCCGATTATTTCTTTCAATACGTCCGCAGTAACGGGTGAGCATTTTTGAGCAGGCGGAGGCAAGTCTTTTAAGTTTTTTAGTTCATATCGTCCCAGTGTCCGCTCGGTTTTAAATCCCAGGGTTTCGTATAACTTCTTTCCCTGTGGGGTAGCATCCAGTCTTATCGTGCCTTTATTTTTGCCAAACGCTATTGATGCATTTAATAAGGCGCTTCCAATACCCAGTCCGCGGTATTCCGGATCTACAAGCACCATTCCGATCCAGCAGAATCTATCCTGGTAGGTAAATGTTGTTACAGTACCGGCATCCTTTCCGTTGTAAACTGCTACATAGTTTCCTCCTGCATCTGCATCCATTAGAAATTCCCAGTCTGGTTCAAGCTGGTTCCAGTGTTCAATATGGTGTAACCGCATGGCAAAAGGAAGGTCCTTTTTTGTCATAGGGCGCATTTGCAGATTTTCAGTAACAGTAAACA
The DNA here is from genome assembly GCA_036402155.1 of Sphingobacteriaceae bacterium. Lineage (GTDB taxonomy): Bacteria > Bacteroidota > Bacteroidia > Sphingobacteriales > Sphingobacteriaceae > DASWTL01. Next base: position 13,881 of record DASWTL010000017.1, read on the forward strand.
TGAATAATAATTTATTTTATGGTAGTTATCGTAAACAATTTATCCGGTAGAAATATCTGAAATTATTCTTAATATTGATCAATTAAACTAAAAACCAGCTTCTATTTTTCAACACCTGCAATAAAGCCCGTTCAATCCTATAAATTAGCGGGCTTAAATATTAAAATTAAATTTCATTGTCAAAAGCCGCCACGAAAGAAACTCCGTTAATGAACCAGTATAATACCATCAAGGTTAAATACCCTGGTGCGTTATTGTTATTTCGTGTAGGTGATTTCTATGAAACATTTGGTGAGGATGCTGTAAAGGCCTCAAAAATTTTGGGAATTGTTCTCACGAAAAGGGCTAACGGATCTGCTTCACATATAGAACTGGCAGGTTTTCCTCATCATTCTTTAGATACCTATCTCCCCAAACTGGTACGGGCCGGACAAAGGGTGGCAATTTGCGATCAATTGGAGGATCCGAAAACTACAAAAACTATTGTTAAACGGGGTGTTACTGAGCTGGTTACGCCGGGGGTAGCATATAACGAAAACATCCTGCAGCAAAAGTCAAATAATTACCTGGCATGCCTTTACTTCGATAAAGGAGTAACCGGATTAGCGTTTGTCGATATCTCTACAGGCGAGTTTCTGGTGTCACAGGGTAATTCAGATTACATAGATAAACTCCTTCAGGGATTTAAACCCAGTGAAGTTATATTTCAGAAAACCCGTCACCGTGATTTTATTGAAAAATATGGCGACCGCTTTTATACCTACGGGCTGGATGACTGGGCATTTACTTCCGATTATACCAATGAAACGCTTCTTAAGCATTTTGAAGTAAAATCATTAAAAGGTTTTGGGATTGAGCGCTTGTCTGCCGCCATTGTTGCCGCGGGGGTTGCCCTTCACTATCTTAATGAAACGGAGCACCGGAATCTTCAGCATATTTCATCCGTATCACGAATAGAGGAAGAGCGCTTTATGTGGCTTGACCGGTTTACTATCCGAAACCTGGAACTTGTGGGATCTGCCAATGAGAATGCAATTACCCTGGTTGATGTGCTTGATCAAACCTGTTCGCCAATGGGGGCAAGGTTACTCCGGCGCTGGATGGTAATGCCCTTAAAAGACCGGAAACCTATTGAAGAACGCCTGAATGTGGTGGAGTTTCTTTATAAGGATGCGGATTTAAGAGATAAATTGCTGCATGAATTAAAACAGATCGGGGATATGGAACGCCTGATCTCCAAAATCGGGCTTCAGAAAGCTAATCCACGGGAGGTTGTTCAGCTCAAAAGGGCACTTAATGCGATCTGTAATATCAAAGAGATCTGCGAACATACTGAGAGCAATGCCCTAAGAACCATTGCTGATCAGTTAAACTCCTGTGAGCTGATCAGAGACCGCATTGAAAAGGAATTGCATCCGGAGGCTCCTGTAGCTGTTTTTAAGGGTAATGTAATTGCCGATGGTGTTGATGAGGAATTGGATAAACTGCGCAAAATAGCTTTTGGAGGGAAAGAATTCCTGGTTGAATTGCAAAAACGGGAAGCGGAAATTACCGGCATTCCCTCACTTAAAGTAGCTTTCAATAATGTTTTCGGGTATTACCTGGAAGTAACGCATACGCATAAAGATAAAGTTCCCTCAGAATGGCTTCGTAAACAAACCCTGGTGAATGCCGAGCGCTACATTACGCCGGAGCTTAAGGAATACGAGGAACTGATCATGGGGGCAGAAGAAAAGATCCTGACCCTGGAAACGCGGCTGTATAATGAGCTGATGTATGCCCTGGCTGAATATATAAAGCCAATACAGCTGAATGGTCAGCTGGTAGCCCAGCTTGATGTGCTGCTCAACTTTGCAATGATCGCTGTAAAGAATTATTATGTAAAACCCCTTATTGATGAAGGAAGTATCATTGATATTAAGGGCGGGCGGCATCCCGTAATTGAAAAAAATCTCCCACCCGGCGAAGAATATATTACCAATGATGTGTTTCTTGACAGCGAAACGCAACAGATCATTATTATTACCGGGCCAAACATGGCCGGAAAGTCTGCCTTGTTAAGACAAACAGGTTTGCTGGTTTTAATGGCCCAGATGGGATGTTTTGTTCCTGCCAAAGATGCCAGAATAGGGTTGGTTGACAAAATATTTACACGTGTAGGAGCTTCAGATAATTTATCTTCGGGTGAATCCACTTTTATGGTCGAAATGAACGAAACGGCCAGTATCCTGAATAATCTATCTCCAAAAAGTCTGATCCTTTTAGATGAAATCGGCCGTGGTACGTCCACCTATGACGGTATATCTATTGCATGGGCCATTGCAGAGTATCTTCACACACATCCATCTGCAAAAGCAAAAACTTTGTTCGCCACACATTACCATGAGTTGAATGAACTTTCAAATTCTTTCCCGCGTATCCGGAATTTTAATGTTTCGGTAAAAGAGGTTGGAAATAAAGTGATCTTCCTGAGAAAGCTGGTACCGGGCGGAAGTGAACACAGCTTCGGAATACACGTAGCAAAAATGGCCGGTATGCCTGCAAAACTTATTGCCCGGTCAAACGAAATATTAAAACGCCTTGAGCAAGAACGTACCGGAGGGGAACATATTAAAGAGAGCATTAAAAAAGTGCAACAACAGGCTTTACAGCTTCAAATGTTCTCCATTGATGATCCTGTTCTGATCAAGATAAGGGACGTGCTGAACAACCTGGATGTAAATACGCTTACACCTGTTGAAGCTTTAATGAAGCTGGATGAGATACAGCGGTTGCTGAAAAATTAACCGAGACTCCTGATATGTTTACCGGCCAGTAATGGTTTTGAGAATGTGAATTTTACGCTGGTTATTGGTAAGATATCAATACAACAATAACTTATACTTACATCTTTTTTCTCTCAATCTTTCTATGAATTTTTAGATATTCCGGCAACGCGGCAGAACCATACCATTTAAACAACTCCGCATCCAGCATTTTCTCTTTTATTGCAGGATCAGTAGCCAATAATTCATTTGCTTCTTCTGTCGTTTTTACATTTAAAATAAAAATACCACGGTAAGATTTATCATTCTTTCCAAGGGGACCGGCAACAACCAGTTTTCCTAGAGAAGCTAAGCGGTTAATATTGCGTATGTGGCCCTTAAACAGGCTATCGCGGGTTTCTTTTTTTTCAATTGCATTCGTTCCGGTCTTAAGAATAACAAGAATGTAAGCCTTCATGCCATAGTCATCGCCTTTTAATGAATCGGCTAATGCTTTATCATATTCAGGATTGTCTGTTTGTGAAAATGTATTTAGCGTACAAAATAAGAATGAAGCAAACAATACGAAGCTTTTAAGCTTGAAAGGGTAGTTTTTCTGTGTCATTTGGTTATGGGTCAAAAATTCCTTTATAGGTTTGCAAATCAAGCCAGTACTAATTTAATGAAAGAATGAATAAATAATCACCCCAATTTTTTTTAAAAGCTGTTTCCAGATGAATGCCAATGCAAGTGTTTGATAGACACCGAAGTATAGTATTTTTTGCACAGTTACAATCGTTCTGAATTCTTAAATGGATGTAGTAGGATTTATTCATTAAATTACTGACTGTAACATTCAGAACTTCAATAAAGCATTTCGCTCTAATTTCATAGATTTGCGACTTTAATAATTAGCATTGACAAAGCCCATACTCGTTTTAAAGTTCGGAACAGCCTCTATTACCACACCTGATGGTGAGCTTGACGAGGCTGTGATTAAAGATATTGCCAGGCAGGTAGCATCCATACATGACCTTTATCATTTGGTATTGGTGTCGTCTGGTGCTGTTGCAGCAGGGAAGAAGTTTCTGAAGAACTACTCCGGAACATTGAGTGAAAAAAAAGCAGCGGCTTCTGTAGGAAACCCGTTATTATTAAATAAATATTCACAATATTTTTCTCCTTACGGGATTTCCATTGCCCAAAGTTTGTGTGAGCGGCATCATTTCTCTAACAGGCATCAGTTTCTGCAGCTTAAGAAAACTTACGAGGAACTGTGGGCCAGTAACATTATACCGGTGGCTAACGAAAATGATGTGGTGAGTAACCTTGAACTTAAGTTTTCAGATAATGACGAACTGGCGACTTTGATCGCCGTTGGATTTGGCGCTTCATTACTTTTGTTCAGCACCTCAGTTCCTGGGGTACTTGATAAATCCGGGGTTGTTGTACCAAAACTGAATACAAAGGATAAGGAAGTTCTGATGCTTGCTAATAAAGAAAAATCATCTTCCGGGCTTGGAGGTATGACATCCAAGCTTACGTTTGCCAGGCTGGCCAATTTAATGGGAATTAAAGTGGTTATCTTTGGTGTCAGAACTGAAGAAGGAATATTAAAAGCAATAAAAAGTGAAACAGGAACAACCTGTTTACCCCAGGTGCGCAATCTGCCGGCACGTAAAAAGTGGCTTGCAAGCGGGAGTCTGGTTAGTGGGCGCATACAGATTGATGCAGGAGCTTGTAAAGCCATACAAAAGCGTCACAGTTTACTTGCGGTTGGTATTAAAAAAGTATTGACAGGATTTGAAGATGGAGAGATCATCGAGATACTTGATGAAGAAGATAACGCCATCGCGGTAGCAAAGGTTAAAATTTCATCTAAAGCTTTGGATGGAAATCTGAGGGTACAAAACTTGGAAGTAGCGCACACAAATGATATTGTATTATTATAGGAATAGATAAAATGGAAAGCATCCAACCTTTACTTGAAAAAGCTGCAAATGCTACAAATGCGGTGAAACAACTTTCGGATGATAAGAAAAAGCAGATTTTATTGTCTCTGGCTTCAGAGATCAGAAATCAGGTGAGTTCTATCGTTAGTGAAAACAAGAAAGATCTGGACCGGATGCCCGATACTGATCCTAAAAAAGACCGTTTATTGCTTACACCCGCACGTATTGAGGATCTGGCAAAGAGCATGGAAGAGATTGCTGAACTGGCCGACCCTACTAACCAGGTGCTGTCTGAAAAAACACTTTCAAATGGCCTGTTCATACAGAAAAAAACAGTTCCACTAGGAGTGGTAGGTGTAATCTATGAGTCAAGACCCAATGTAACTGTTGATGTTGCTGCATTATGTATCCGTTCCGGGAACGTGTGTGTATTGCGTGGGGGCACAGATGCGTTTTATACCAATACATGCTTAGTTGAGCTGATACAAGGGGTGTTAAAAAGTGCCGGGCTGGATACAAGTATCGTTCAGCTACTGCCTGCCGACAGGAAATATATGCCCGAGCTGTTAACTGCAACGAAATATGTTGATATTTTGATACCTCGCGGATCACAACAGCTGATCGATTATGTTCGCGCGAATGCAAAGGTCCCTGTTATTGAAACGGGAGCCGGGGTATGCCATACCTATGTAGAGAAAACCGCAAATCTTGAAAAAGCTGCTGCGATAGTTACAAATGCCAAGGTTTCACGACCTTCTGTTTGTAATGCGCTTGATTCTGTGCTGATTGATCAGCAAGTCGCGCAATCACTTCTGGGCTTATTGGCTCCGAAACTGAAAGAATATGATGTGGAGATATTTGCCGATTCTATATCATATCCGATACTGAAGGAACTTAATTATCCTTTTTTAAGCGCTGCAAAAGAGGAAGATTTTGGCAGGGAGTTTCTTGATTTTAAGTGTTCGGTAAAAGTGGTTGACGGTACGGACCAGGCTTTAGCTCATATCCGGGAATATTCATCTAAGCACTCGGAAGCTATCGTTTCTGAAGATGAAGATGTGTGCGAACGGTTCCTGAATGAAGTTGATGCAGCCGCAGTATTTGCCAATGCTTCAACCCGGTTTACCGATGGCGGGGTGTTTGGACTAGGGGCAGAGATTGGAATATCTACACAAAAACTTCATGCCCGTGGTCCGTTTGCTTTAGAAAAACTGGTTACTGAAAAGTGG
>DASWTL010000018.1:0-9418 GCA_036402155.1 Sphingobacteriaceae bacterium
ATTATTTTCGAACGACGTTGTTATGTGTTTTTGAAGAAGCTCTGCATCGCTGGTATGAAATCTCACTCCATAAGTTTCACTCAATGTGCGCAGGACAGAAGACAAACGTGCATTGTTAAACTGGAGTTTCTTATCCCGCCAATACATAAAATTGGTATTGTTGAAACGCGATTTGTTTAAATAGCCTTTATGAGAATACTCTGCACGTTCACCCGGCAGTAAAATCAGTTCGCCGGTATTGCCTTTTAATCCTTTGAAAGATACCTTGCCAGAAATCACCGCTAAAGAAACATCGCCCGGACGCAGTTCTTTAATATTGAAGGAAGTACCCAGAACACGTGTTTCAGTATCACCGGATTGTACCGTAAACGGTCTTTCAGGATCTCTTTTTATTTCAAAAAAAGCTTCTCCCTCCAGAATCACCTCCCTGACATTCGCATGTCCAATGTTTTCAGGATACTCAATCTTACTGTTAGCATTTAACCAGATCTTCGATCCATCGGGTAACAAAACTTCTTTCTGACCGTCCGAAGTTGCAATCTTAATCATATCTGGTTGCAGGGATCTATAGAACATCACGCCGGCAACAGAAAAGATCAGCAAAGCTGCAGCAAGAGCTAAGTATCTTACCATTGGGGTGATGGTAACCCCCTGGGACTTCAGGTGGTGGCTGTGCAGTGTGTTGTCATCAACATCTAACTTCGTATTCAGGCGTCCCTGAATTTTTTGCCAGGCAGCAACGGTATCAGGCTCAAAGTCGTTCCGGTAAAGATGAGAACGCTCCCATGTTTCCTGAAGATCTTTAAGTATATCAGCATGCTTAGTGTCGCTATTCACCCATTCCAGAAGTTCCTCTGTTTCTGCAAGGGTAATATTATTCGACAAATATTTACCGATAAGCTCTAAATACCGTTCTTCGTTGTTCATTAAACACCAATAAAACTAACCACATTAAGAGGTTCTAACAGTTCATTTAACGTATACTCCCCGGAGCATACCATTTCAATTGCGTCATCTAAAACCTGTTCTTCCATATTTTGTCGTTCTTATAGCTATGACACCACCAACAGAGATTACCCCTATAGCATCATGAAAAAAAATAATAATTCTATAACAGTGCCCAAACATTTTCTTAAATGCTTCAGGGCCTTCACCATTTGATTTTCTACAGTTTTAACAGATATATTTAATGCCGCCGCTATCTGTTTATAGCTTTGATGTTCGTACCGGCTTAGTATAAACACATTCCGGCAGGCAACAGGCAAGGAACTTACAGCAATATTAACCCGCTCATTCAATTCTTTTACCGCGAAAGGTGCATCTGAAGTATTCTCTTCGGACGATCTGGATGAATAAAAATGCAGCCCCCTGGTTTCGGCACGTTTTTCCCTTTTTATATAGTTAAGCGAATGGTTGATGGTACTCTGATAAAGATAAGCCTTAACTGAAGTAGTAATTTGCAGTTCTGATCGCTTTTCCCACAGCCTACAGAAAATATCCTGCACTAAATCTTCTGCAACATCACGGTCATTTACAATACGAAAGGCCGTTTGAGCAAGTGACTTATAATGAAGTTTGAACAATGCTTCGAAAGCAGAAAAGTCAAGCAGCATTCTAAAAGGGAATTATAATTTAGATGGTATAAATCCTGGGCCGTTACAACCGGGAGCAAAAATAACATATTTTCTTTATTCAAACATTTACCTGCTTTTCGCATTTAAATACATATCAAACCATGATCAGAATTTGAACAGTTACGTAAGGCTTACTTTGAAGGTATTCCTGTGGATTATCGCCAGCATAATTATGCTGGTGCTATTGATCTTTGTACTTGTTCAGGTTCCTGCCGTTCAGGACTGGGGTCGCCGGAGAGTAGTTTCATACATCGAGAATAAAATAAAGACACCGGTACAAATAAATAAGATCAGCCTGGACCTGCCTAAAAGTCTGGTTCTGGAAGATATTTACTTTCAGGATCAAAACCGGGATACACTACTGGCGGGGGATACGCTTAAGGTTGATCTTGCCATGCTTAAGCTTCTGAAGAACGAGGTTCAGGTAAACCTGATTGATTTGAGAGGGGTAACTGCCAATGTAAACCGCACCTTACCTGACAGCGCCTTTAATTTTGATTATATCCTAAAAGCATTTGTAAAAGAGCAGGATAAGAATGCTCCGCCACCTGATAGTGCCGCTGCGCTGAAATTTTCGCTGGATAAAATTAACCTGGACCGCATACATGTTAACTATCGGGATGAGGTGTCGGGCAGTGATGTCCGGTTTGGTCTTGTGCATTTTGACACCCGGGTAACGGAATTCGATTCGGACCGTATGCGGTATAATATTCCGAAAATGAAGCTCTCCGGATTAAATGCTACAATTTATCAGCGTAAGCCGGTCAATGTAAAACCGGTTACCAATGAGAATACGCCCTCCATTACCAAAACTGATCCTGAAGCCAGGGCAATGGACCTCACGCTTGGAACGATTGACCTGTCTGACATTAAACTGGATTACAAAAACGACATCACCGCAATCAATACCCAGATAGACCTTGGTAAACTTCTTTTGCAGGTTGACAAAATTGATATCGGCAATCAGGATCTGCTTTTCAAAAGCCTCGAGGTTTCTGATACAAAAGCATTATTGGGTTTGGGAAAAGTGGCAAAAAAGGCGATAGAGAATACCGGAGAAAAAATTGCAAATGAGGCCGAAAAGGGATGGACGATCAAATTAAACGATCTTTCATTAAAGAACAATGATATCAAATTCGATGATCTGAATCAGAAGCGGCTACCTCGCGGAATTGACTTCATGCACCTGGATATCAATAATTTAAATGGCCATGCGAAGAATGTTTATTATGATCCCCGCAAGATGTCAGGCAGCGTTACCCAGTTAAGTATGACTGAAAAAAGCGGCCTGGATCTGAAACAGCTGCGCGGTGATTTTCTTTATGGCGATAAACAAATGTACCTGGACAAGATGTATGTTCAAACTTCCCGGTCGGTTCTTAAAAATAAAATAAAGCTAAGCTATAACTCATTAGAAAGCCTGGTGGAAAATCCGGGAAATATTGGTTTGGACATTAACCTCCAGGGCAGCAGAATTGGTTTCAGGGATGTGCTTTTATTTGTACCTGAACTGGCTACTGTTGATCCGTTTAAAAGAAATCCAAATCTCTATTTAAATATTAACGGAAAAGTTACCGGCAAAGTGAATGACATGCGCACGCCGGGTCTTTATATATCTGGTTTAACCAATACCAGGATCCGTACCTCCGGACGAATAACCGGCCTGCCGGATATGAACCGGGCAAACTTTAACCTTTCCATTGGTGAGTTCTCATCCGGGAGCCGTGATCTGAACGCACTGGTATCACGGGGCGTCATCCCTCCTTCTATACGGGTTCCACAGAACTTCACATTAACCGGCAACTTTAATGGCTCGGCTGATAACTTTAAAACCAATCTGAGCCTTACTTCCAGCATCGGTTCAGCAAAAACCAACGCAACTATGCGGGGATCAGCTTATAATGCTACATTCAGCATGGTGAATTTTAATTTGGGAAGACTGATGAAACAGGAAGCTACCATGGGCCGTTTTACCGGCTCAGGCAAAGTAACCGGCTCAGGCTTCAATCCAAAAACCTTACGGGCAACATATAGCGTTAATGCGAAGAAAGCAGAGCTTTACGGGTATGGGTACAGAAATCTGGTGGCCAGCGGAAGCTTCGCAAATCAAAACCTGGTAACAACTGCCAGTCTTGATGACCCGAATGCACGTCTGAATCTAAAAGCAAAAGCTAACCTGCGCTCCGAGTTCCCTGCGGTTGAATTCACACTGAATGTAGACAGCGCTAATTTACAGGCGCTCAAATTGTATAATAAGGATCTGCGCTTCCATGGTAAGATCGTTGGTGATCTTCCTTCAACAAATCCCGACCGTTTGATCGGTACCGTGGATGCCAGTGACTTAATTGTAGCAGCAAACGGGAAACGCTATCAGTTAGACAGCATAGCATTGGCGGCAACTGCAACAGGAGATCAGCGGGATCTCAGGGTGCGATCGCAGGTATTAACAGGAAATTTGACCGGCCGCTATAAACTAACTGAAGTGGGCAATGCATTTACAAACGAGATAAATAAATATTTCAAGATCGGGGATATAAAAACTGTCAGGTTAACAACAGCACATGATTTTACCTTTGCCGCTCACCTTAACAATCACCCGTTGCTGCAACAGTTTGTTCCGTCGCTTACCGCTTTAGAAACTGCTGACATTAACGGGAATCTGAATAGCGTCACCGGAACTATCAATCTAACCGGGAATGTTCCGCAGGCTACCTTTATGGGCTACTCCGTAAACAACATGCAGCTTGATGCAAACACCAGCGGCGGGGCATTAAACTATATGGTCAATCTTGATCAGGCCGGCTCGTCCACCCTTCAGGTTAATAAAACAACATTGAGCGGTAAAGCCCAAAATAACCACCTGGATGTAAATCTGAACGTAAAAGATGCTGCAGATAAGGACCGCTACCAGCTGGTCGGTTTGTTTACAACCCATGCAGATCAGTATCGGTTTAGTTTTAACCCTGCAGGATTAATGCTGAATTATGATAAGTGGATGGTTTCGCCTGATAATTTCATAGAATTTGGCACACAGGGAATAATGGCGCGGAATTTTGAATTATCCAGAAACGGCCAGCGGCTATCGGTAAACAGTAATCCGCAAGCATTAAACGCTCCGTTATCATTAAACTTCACCAATTTCAGGATAGAAACCCTTACTTCCTTTGCACAAAAAGACTCCCTGTTTGCCGGAGGAGTAATAAACGGCAATGCCCAGGTCAGCAATCTGAATACAGCTCCCATTTTTACCGCAGATCTGAATGTGAAGGATTTCAATTTCAATACCGATACCGTTGGAGATATCAGCCTGCTTATAAATAATAGAAATGCCAATACACTTGCCGCAACGGCCCGGATTACCGGCCGGGGAAATGATGTTACGTTGATCGGCAATTATTATATCAATGAGCAGGAAAAGCTGGATCTTAACCTGGATATCGCCAATCTGAATTTACAAACCATTGAGGGTTTCTCGCTGGGGAATTTGCGCAATACAAGCGGCAGCATCAATGGAGATCTTAAAATAACAGGAGATCTAAAAGGTCCGATTATCCGTGGCGATGTAAATTTTAACCAGGCGGCTTTTACAGTATCTATGATTAATGGCTATTTCCAGGTAGATAACGAAAGTGTCAGGTTCACATCAGAAGGTGTAGAGTTTGATACATTCACTTTAAAGGATTCGCTGGGAAATACAGCAGTTGTAGATGGCATATTGTATACCACTAACTACCTGGATTACGGATTCAGTCTTGATGTTAATACAGATAACTTTAAAGCGCTGAACAGCACAAAAAAAGACAATGACCTTTATTATGGATCTGTGGTATTAACCAGTGATTTTCGGATTGAAGGTGATATGAACAACCCGGTAGTAGATGGCAGCGTACTGGTTAACGGCGGCACAGATTTCACACTGGTATTACCCCAGAATAACCCCGCGGTGGTAGAACGGCAGGGAATAGTTGAATTTATTGATATGGATAATCCTGCTTCCGTTACTGCATTGACCTCTAACCTGGATTCGTTGGCAGATACGTTAAACCGCACCAATATCATGGGGATGAATATGGCTCTGAATATTGAGGTGGATTCGACAGCTATTTTCAACATTGTTATTGATGAAGGGAATGGCGATTTCCTGGAAGTTCAGGGTGATGCACAGCTTACAGCCGGTGTTGACCCGAGCGGAAAAATCTCATTAACAGGATCTTATGAACTCACCCAGGGTGCGTATGAAATGTCATATAACTTTATCCGGCGCAGATTTGCTATAGAACGCGGAAGCAGCATCACCTGGATGGGCGAACCTACGGAAGCGGATGTCAATGTAACAGCCATCTACGTATCCAATACATCCCCCCTGGGTTTGGTTGATAATTACCTGGGAACCACCAGTGCAGCTGTAAGAAACACCTATAAACAGAGGTTACCTTTTGAAGTTTACCTGACGGTTACCGGCCAGATGCTTAAACCGGAAATTACATTCGATATTGGCCTGCCCGCAGGAAGAAACTACTATGTATCACGTGAAGTGCTGAATAATGTAGAGGAGCGCCTGACCCAATTAAGGACAGATCCGAATGAATTAAACAAACAGGTTTTTTCATTATTGCTTCTTAACCGCTTTTCGGGTGAAAATCCTTTTGATAATACCGGAGAAGGCGGCGGAGTGGAAGCTTTTGCAAGACAAAGTGTGAGTATGATATTAACCGATCAGCTAAACAATATACTTGGCAGCCCTATTGAAGGGGTCGATCTGAACTTTAACCTGGTTTCATCAGAAGATTATACAACCGGCGATCTCCGGAACCGTACCGATCTGAACGTTGGACTGTCAAAGCAACTCTTAAATGACCGTCTTAAAGTTACTATTGGAAGTAACTTTAACCTGGAAGGACCACAAAATTCAAACCGTCCCGGAAATGAAATTGCGGGAGATATTGCATTGGATTACCAGCTTTCGCAGGATGGGCGGTACATGCTCCGCGCTTACAGGAAGAATGTTACGGATGCAATTGTTGAGGGCTATGTGGTTGAAACAGGGGTAGGTTTTATAATGAGTATGGACTATACTAAGTTCAAAGAATTATTCATGCGGCCTCCGAAAGAAGTGAGAAGGCTCAGGAAAGAAGAAAAGGAAGATCGTAAACGCAAGAAACAAGAAGAAAAACAATTAGCACAGATTGAAAACTAATGCCCAGAAATCTAATTTACTTTTCCATTCTGATTATAGTTCTGTCTGCCGGCTGCAGTAGTTTAAAACACCTTCCCAAAGGAGAAAAATTGTATGTAGGTCATACCGTAAAGATCGAAAACGACACAACAAAAAGAGCGGAAGCAAAGGCGTTAAAATCTGATCTTACAGGACTTCTGCGACCGCGACCTAATTCAAAGTTTCTGGGTATGAGGTTTAAACTCTGGGTGTACAATATAATTGGAACACCCAAAAAGCCTACCAGTATTCGGAGCAAATTAAAAAATAAGTTTGGGGAACCTCCTGTTCTTGCAAGCAGCGTAGATTTAAAAAAGAATGAAGAGATACTTCAAAACAGGCTGGAGAATCGCGGGTATTTTACGGCGACTGTAAAAGGCGATACAACCTCTGCACGTGGAAAGGTAACTGCAAATTATATCGCAAAAACCGGTCAGCAATATTTAATTGATTCGGTAAGCTTTCCCACCGATAGCTCTGATCTGGGCCGGGCAATAGCCGCAACAGCATCAAAAAGTATTCTTAAACCCGGGGAACCTTATAATCTTGATGTAATTAAAGGGGAACGCGATCGAATTGACCAGGAGTTAAAAGAAAAAGGGTTTTACTTCTTTAGTCCTGATTTTTTAATAGCGCGTGTCGATAGCACGAACGGGATAAATAAAGTGGATATCTACATGAGTGTAAAGCCCACGGTGCCCTTACGCGCCCAGGAGATCTATACGGTTGACGATGTTTATATATACCCTGATTACAGCCTGAACCAAACGGCAGCAGACACTGTAAAGTCAAACGCGGTTTTTCACGAAGGATATCATGTCATTGATCCGAATAAACTTTTTAAACCCGAGGTCTTCAGACGTACCATGCTGTTTAGTCCGGGAGATGTTTATAACCGCCATGATCATAATCTTTCTCTCAACAGGCTGGTGAACCTGGGTTCTTTTAAATTTGTAAAGAACAGGTTCGAAGTGGATCCGAGTGAGAATAATAAACTGGATGTTTACTATTACCTCACTCCTCATCCTAAAAAATCTATTCGTGCTGAAGTATTCGGGACTACCAAATCAAATAATAATACCGGTACACAGCTGAATATTAACTGGCGGAACAGGAATACTTTCGGTCAGGCTGAACAACTGAGCGCTTCAGCCTATGCTGCTACAGAACTACAGGTTAGCGGTACCCAAAGGGGGTATAATACCTACAGGTTTGGCGGCGAGGGCACTCTGGCTGTTCCCCGGTTTCTAATTCCTTTTTATGATGTTAATACCACCAATGAATTTGTACCCAGAAGTAAAGTAACTTTAGGATATGAATACCTGAATAAACAAAAACTATATGGCATCAACTCGTTTAGGGGTGAACTTGGATATGACTGGAAACCTGATATTTTGAAACAACATGAACTGCTTCCTATCAGTGTAAACTATGTACAGCCATCACGGATCCTTCCTGAATACCAGGACAGCATTGACCGGAATCGGGAATTGGCACCATCGCTGAAAAAAGCCATTGAGCCACAGTTTATTATAGGCTCAAGGTATTCATTTCTGTACAACAATCAAACCGAGATCACCCGTAAAAATAATTTCTATTTTAACGGAACTGCTGATGTGGCCGGTAATATTCTGGGGTTAGTAATGGGGGCAAATGCAAAGGATGGTGATGTAAAAACCTTATTCAAATCGGCCTTTTCACAATATATCCGGCTGGATGGTGATATACGATATTATTATAAGCTGGGGCTAAGATCTACATGGGCAAACCGGGTATTCATGGGCTTTGGACTTCCCTATGGAAACTCCACAGAATTACCGTTCATTAAGCAATATTTTACCGGCGGGAGCAGCAGTAACCGGGCGTTCAGATCAAGATCTGTAGGTCCTGGTACCTTTCGTCCCTCTACCGCAAGCGTAGTGAATTTCCTTCCCGAACAGTCAGGAGATATCAAAATAGAACTTAATACGGAATACCGGACAAAACTCTCAGGTATTGTAAACGGGGCTGTATTTGTTGATGCAGGAAATATCTGGCTTTACAATGAAAATACAGGCAAGCCCGGAGGTAAATTCGAAAGCGATTTCCTGAAAGAACTCGCGGTAGGTGCCGGTGTAGGTTTGCGTTTTGATATTACGTTCCTGATCATACGTGCCGATCTGGCGACTCCTGTACGCAAACCATGGCTTCCTGAAGGCGAACGCTTTGTTCTTAAAGATTTTGATTTTGGCAGTGCACACTGGCGTAAGGAAAACCTGGTCTTTAATCTGGCTGTTGGATATCCTTTTTAATGGAGAGGCAGGAGAAGGTGAATGGAGAGGCAAGAGATCAGAAGCTGGAGACAGATCAGGTAAATTTTCTTCAATCAATTCGAGTTTAAAAAAGAATGCGTCTAATTTTTGCTTCTTGTTGGGATCACCCACTTCTGAAGATAATGCGACCCTGTCTTGCAAAAATACTTTCATATTAAGAGTGTTATAAAATACTTATATTTGTATTAAGGAGCTAACCGCTACATTATGACACTTCAAATTGAAATTCCAAAAAAGAATGAGGGAATAGTTTTAGC
>DASWTL010000019.1:0-3071 GCA_036402155.1 Sphingobacteriaceae bacterium
ATTTTTTGATTATCTTTTAATGCTTGCACTATTAAGCTACTCTTGCCCGCTGGTAAGTTATGCGTGGCATATAAAACAAATTGGCCATTATTGCTGATAGCTGTACGCGGCCAGTCGGGAATTGACGGCCAATTAAAGAACGTCAGGGTGTCAATAATAGGTTTGGAAGGCCGCTCCACGGTTCCTTGGGCAGAAATTATAAAGTTCAAGCAGAGAAATGCAATACTCAGCGCGATGTTTTTCGTTTGGAACATTTCATTATAATTTTGGTCCATTTGGAAAACTTTCCTCCCATGTTGGCTCGCCAAGTTGCATTTTCTGATAGTTTTGTAGATGCTCGCTATTGGGGGTATGAGGAAACAGTTCTAACGCCTCTTTTTCAATTCTCAAAGCCTCTTCTTTTTTTCCTAATTTGTACAATAAATTCGCCTTGGTGTCAAAGTACTCCGCCCGTTTACCCTTGTCCTCTGAATCCAGTTCAATTGCCAGCTCTGCCCATTCCAGTGCTTTAAGGAGTACTGCTTTGTCAGGGCAGTGGAGAAAAGCATGCCAAGCTCCACCATGTCCATTTATTTCCATAAAGACTTCAAGGTTATAAGCAGGTTTGGGTGGATACCTATTTATCATTTCATCCTTATATCTTGCCCATAGCTCCCAGTCTATGAAATAATCCTTGTAGTAGTTAATTTTGTATTCTAACACCAGTTTTCTCGCATCAACAGCCGGGTATTTTTGAGCAATTGACCACTGAAGCCTGTCCCAATTAGGCAGTTTCTGCAATGCCTTTTTATTCTTAAGCACCTTATCCAACTGTTCTCGCTTAATCACATTAAATACTAACGCATTTGCATCGCCGGACCATTCTACGATTGAATCGACGACCCGTGGAAATTTATATGCCATTACGAACACCTTATCTTTCGAAGAGATAACCTGGGTAAAAGAGATCAAAAATTCCAAATTTTCCTTTGTCATAAATACCTCTGGCGCAAGTTTGTTAAGTACGTGATTTATGTATTCTCGGACCATCTTTTTAGCGGTAGTGCGATCACCAATAAGGTTGTTCGTAAACTCAGCTAACTCTTTCAACGTCGAGTAATCTTTTTTACCCTCTTTGAATGCTTCATACTGAGCGTAGTACATAGGTTTCTTCGGATCTCTAGCCAGATCGAGCAAACGCAAAAAATCAACTTCCTCTTTGTAGCCTCCATCCTTATGTACCAGCTTCCCGTCTGGTGAAAAAAATAGGTAGGTTGGAAAACCACTAATCTGATATTCTTTCATCAGCGTGCCCGCATAGGCGTACCACCTTTTGATTTCCTCACCGTCATTGAGGGTACTGTCCATTTGAACTTTCAGTGAGATGAAGCTCCCATTCATTGAAGAGCCAACCCGAGGTAGGGGATAAATATCCTGGTCCATTTTTTTGCAAGGCCCGCACCAGGTGGCATAGCAGTCAACAAAAATGTACTTGTTTTCGGCCTTGGCTTGGGTGATCACTTCGTTCCAGTTCCGTGCGGATGTCCACGCAATACCTTGATACTTTGAGTTTGGTTTTGTGGCGTCCTGAGCAATCATCAGTAGGGGCAGGCACACAATGCCCAGTAACATCAATTGTTTCATTATTTGGTTTTTTATTTTGTTTTGTTGAAAGAACTTTCTGCGCTTAATAATTCGGATTTTGAACCATGTTGGGGTTATTGATAACTTCACGCTCAGGAATTGGATACAAAGCCTGGAACGGTTCCCAGGTATTACCTTTTATTGGAGTTACCTCTGTCATTGCGGCATCTAATGCGCCAGTACGCTTAAGGTCCAGCCATCGGTGTCCCCATTCAGTAAACAATTCCACTCTTCTTTCATGCAATATCGCTTGTAATAGAGACCCCTGGTCTGTAGCAATTGTATTGGGCAGACCTGCTCTTGTGCGAATCATATCAATATCTGCCTGAGCTCCGCTAATGTTGTTTAATTGGGAACGCGCTTCTGCGCGTATCAAATAAATCTCCGCCAACCTGAGGATCGTTGGATATTCAGTAGTAGGAGCAGGCATATTACCTACTTTATACTTGTAAGGATAATAATATGTACTGCCTCCTGCGACTACACTGTCTATCCAATGAGATTTCCTCTCGTCCCCTGGTTCAAAAGCCTGCACGACAAAATCACTTAAATAAACCGGATAATCCGCTCCTCCGGGACCATCAGTGGGTAAGACGAATATTCTACCTTCTCCTGTATTCGCTCTAGCACCTGTTTCAACAGGTTGTAGCTGCCAGATAGCTTCGCGGTTATTTTTTAAAAAGGTATGATCGAGTGATTCAAGATTAAATAAATTAGTGTGATCAATAATTTCATTAGCCTCTAATTCTGCTTGTACATAGTCACCCATATAGAGATAAGTTCGAGCCAATAATGCTGTGGCTGACCATCTTGTTGGCCTGACTCTTTCTTCCGAACCGAGATCGTAGGGCGTTAGAGCGTCGCCTTGCAAAAAATTAGCGCTTAACAGTTGCTGAGCTTCCTTCAGATCGCTAACGATTTGATTATACACCTGTGACTTCGGTGCACGCGGAAGCAGGGCATTATTCTTGTAGTTTAAATCCAACACGAGAGGCACATCGCCAAAAAGGTTTACGAGATAGAAAAAACAAAAAGCACGGATGAATTTAGCCTCTCCGAACAATTGCTGCTTGACTGCCGGTGTTAATGATGTACTGGCATCTAGCCCTTCTAAAGCATTGTTTGTTGTGAATATTAATTTATAAAAAGCCCCCCAGTGATCGTCTAATATCGCCGTCAGATCATTTCGATAATAGGAAGCCAATCTGTTATTATTCAAATCAAACAAAGTCAAGTCATCAGCGCTCAGCCCTGCAAATAAAGTAATAGCCGTAACTCCCTCATTGGAGCTGTTGGCGCTACTCATTACAGCATAAATGTCAGTTAATACAGCAGCTGCAGTAGCGTCAGTGGTGTAAACGTTTCCTGCATTGATACTGGTGTTTGGGGGATCGACTTCGACAAACTTTCTGCAGGAACTAACTTGCTGCAGCGAAATATATAGAAAA
>DASWTL010000020.1:0-17916 GCA_036402155.1 Sphingobacteriaceae bacterium
ATTTATACGGGCAGTTGTGTGACATGCAATCGATAAACGAAATAGCGTTGCGACATAACTTGAAAGTTATCGAAGATTGCGCTCAGTCTCAGGGAGCCCATAGATACGGTAAAAAAGCGGGGAATTGGGGAGATGCAGCAGGACATAGTTTTTACCCCGGGAAAAATTTAGGCGCTTTGGGAGATGCGGGAGCTATTACAACTAATGATGATGCACTTGCTGCAACAGTGAAGGCACTTCTTAATTACGGGTCACATATTAAATATCAAAATTTATATAAAGGAGTAAATAGCAGACTGGATGAACTACAGGCAGCTCTGCTTGCTGTGAAATTACCTTTTTTGGATAGAGATACAATTAAAAGGCGAGCGATTGCTTGCAGATATTTGGCAGAAATAAAGAATGATAGAATTATTTTGCCTCAAGTAGCAAGCCCCGAGGCGCATGTATGGCATTTATTTGTGATAAGGGCGGACAATCGGGATGAGCTTCAAAATTACTTGGCAAGTAATTCGATACAAACTGTTATTCATTATCCCATTCCTCCTCATAAGCAACCAGCCTATGCGGAATTGAACGATCTATCCTTTCCGATCTCCGAGAAAATACACAACGAGGTTTTAAGTTTGCCTATAAGCCCGGTAATGAGTAATGAACAGGTGGATGAAGTGATAAGGATCACCAGTTCGTACTGAATTGATCTTATTTAAGATATATTATTGTTGGTATATATAAAGTGACAGAGCAGAGGACGTCTTATAGACAAATAATAAAATCAACTTCTGTTTTTGGGGGAGTGCAAGTATTTAATATAATACTTAATATTATTCGGTCTAAAGCTCTCGCTATATTTCTGGGGCCAGTGGGCATGGGTATTTCGGGCTTGTTGCTAACTGCTATAACCTTAGTAGCAGGCATTACTAATTTCGGTTTGGGCACTAGTGCAGTCAAAAATGTTGCAGAAGCCTATGCTTCGGGAAATGAGTTCAAAGTTAGCCGGATAATAATAATTTTAAAACGCTGTGTTTTGATCACAGGAATGTTAGGCGTTTTAGTAACAATATTATCATCTTCATGGTTAAGCAAACTTTCTTTTGGGAATGACGACTATGTAATTGCTTTCACAGTGATTTCAGTTTCATTGCTATTTAATCAAATAGCAGTTGGGCAATTGG
The DNA here is from genome assembly GCA_036402155.1 of Sphingobacteriaceae bacterium. Taxonomy (GTDB): domain Bacteria; phylum Bacteroidota; class Bacteroidia; order Sphingobacteriales; family Sphingobacteriaceae; genus DASWTL01. Next base: position 1,176 of record DASWTL010000020.1, read on the forward strand.
CCATTCTGCAAGGTTTGCGTAAAATTCCGTATTTAGCTAAGGCAAATCTCTTAGGAACCTTTCTTGGTGTAGTGGTAACGATACCTATGTATTTTTTTTGGGGCAAAGATGCTATTGTACCTGCTATTATAATTTCATCTTTTATGAGTTTGTCCTCAACCTGGTACTTCTCTCAAAAGGTTAAAATGCCTGCTGTACAAGTAAGTGTCGTTAGAACCTATGCAGAGGGGAAGAACATGTTTACGATGGGATTCTTAATAAGCTTAAGCTTATTGTTGGCTAATGGCTCTTCCTATCTGGTTCAGAATTTCATCAGCAATGTTGGCGGGGTAAAAGATGTTGGATTGTATTTAGCAGGGTTTGCAATAATTAATAACTATGTAGGAATAATTTTTTCTGCGATGGCTGCCGATTATTATCCCCGTTTGGCTGCAATACCCGTAGAAAATAATACATTTAGTAATGAGGTAATTAATCAGCAAGCAGAAATAACTCTGCTTATTCTCGCCCCTATTATTCTTGTATTTCTCGTGTTCATAAATGTCGTCATTGTGATATTATACTCGCGGGATTTTATTGAGGTCAATGGGATGATTTATTGGGCTGCTCTTGGTATGTTTTTTAAAGCTGCCAGTTGGCCAATTGCATACGTTTTCCTTGCGAAAGGGGTCTCCAAATTATATTTTTGGAATGAGCTGGTAGCAGCATTTTACATTCTAGTTTTTAACATGCTGGGGTATTATTATTTCGGCTTGAAAGGCCTCGGATATGCATTTACTTTAGGGTATTTCTTATATTTGCTCCAGCTTATGATTATCGTTAAAGCCAAGTATGATTTCAGGTTTAGCAGAAGCTTCTATATGTTATTTGCTGTGCAGTTTTTATTGGCGATTTCTTGTTTTCTTATAGTTGTATTCTTAGAAGAAAAGTATGCCTATTTGATAGGAATATGCCTTATCATTGTTTCATCGCTATATTCGCTAAAGCTTTTAGACAATCGTATCGAAATAAAATCATATATAAGCCGATTTAGAAACAAGTCCAGATAATGATTGCCCTAACTTTAGTGTTTTAACATTTTAATAATAACTGGTTGCAAATGAGGAGTATTTTAATTGTGGGGGATTTTAGTAGCGCGGGAAGTTTTTTAACTTACGGTTTTGAAAAACGAGGAATTAAAGTCACGCATATTGCGTACCAAAATGGATGGAGAGAAAATCCCATTCAAAATAATTTGACAAGTAACTATAAAGGCATTATTGGGAAAATACATAATTATATAAAGCCATTTACATTAAATCATTTAAAAGGTCACGACGCTGTTATTTTTCTAGATTATTTCCCCTTTCCCAGGACCTTTGGAATAAATTCAAGATTTACAAAGTTGATTCAGGAAAGCAATAAATTCTCCTACTTGTGGGTTATGGGGTGTGATTCTAGAATGAGGGAATGGGGTAAAGTAAAAAACTTTGATTTGTGTAATTCATGCTTAATTTACGATCAAAAGTCTCTTGTTTGCATATGTGAAAAAGATAGAGCGGCAGAAGAAACTTTTCTTGAAGGAATAGATGCAATAGTTCCTGCTTGTTTCGAGTACCATGAGGCCCATAAAGGAAATCCCAAGACCGGCAATATAATTCAACTACCTGTTCTTCTTCCGCTATCTCAACCTATTAGCGATACCTCTGTAAAAAAAGATAAAATTAACATTTTTCATGGGTTGAATAGATATGGGTTTAAAGGTACGCACATAGTTCAGAGAGTGTTCGGCGATCTTAATGAAGAGTATTCAAAAAGAGTAAATTTCTTGATTAATGGTAAGCTAACTTTTAATAACTACAATAAGTTACTCGACTTACAGGATATAGTTGTAGATCAAATTTTTAACCAGAGTATGGGTATTAACGCACTATTAACACTTGCCAAGGGAAAGATCTTGGTTTCTGGAGATCCCTCACCTGCCTGCGGGGCGTTAAATATACCATTGCCTCCCATGGTGACAATAGAGCCATCGATTAAAGGACTCAAAAGAGGGATAGAATACGTGATTGATAACTATGATAAACTAAAAGTACTTAAGGACGAAGGCCGGGAGTACGTGAGGAAATTTCATGCTCCTGAAGTTATTGCGGGTAAGTTCATTGAGGTTTTTGGTTGGTAATATTTGGATTTGTAAATGTCAAAAGCGCTTTTTTTAGATCGGGACGGGGTTATTAATATTGATAAAGAATACGTTTATCTCAAAGAAGATTTCGAGTTTTTTGATGGGATTTTTGATTTATGTAAGGTTGCAACGACGCTCAGTTATAAATTGATAGTTGTTACGAATCAAGCAGGGATTGGCAGAGGCTATTATACAGAAGGTCAGTTTAAAGAGCTCAATGACTGGATGTGTTCTGAATTCGAGAAGAATGGTGTAACAATAGACAAAGTTTATTATTCACCCTATCATCCTGAACATGGCATAGGGTCTTATAAAAAGGACCATCATTCACGGAAACCGTATCCTGGTATGATCAAAGAAGCAGAGTTGGAGTTCGATCTTGATCTTGGGAAGTCACTTCTTGTAGGGGATAAATATACAGACATCTTAGCAGGCGTTGCGGCTGGGGTAAATCGAAATATTTTATTAGCTGAAACCTCACCAGGAGAGCTTGAAGACATTAGTTATATGCGGGTGCAGAAACTCGACGAAGTGTCGTTTTTTTTAAAGAATTATGAATAAAAATAGCAAAGTTGAATCGTTGAAAATGCTTGTCTTGGCGGGCGGCTTTGGGTCGCGGCTGCAATCTGCTGTTTCTGACGTTCCAAAGCCTTTAGCTCCTGTTCAAGGTATGCCTTTTTTAAAATTTCAACTCGATAATTGGGTTAGCCAAGGTGTGCGTTCTTTTGTCTTTTTGTTACATCATAGAGCGGAGATGATCATTGACTTTTTGAAGTCAGAGATGGTGGGTAGTCTCTTGAATTGCGAGGTTAAATGGATAATTGAAGGTAAACCTATGGGCACCGGTGGCGCAATTGTCCAAGCAATAAATAAACTTAGTATTACTGAAGGTTTTCTTGTTACAAATGCTGATACATGGCTTAGCGGTGGCGTAGTGGAACTGGCCGAAATGGAGGGATGTGGAATGGCAGCAATATATGTTGACAATATTGAAAGGTACGGAAGTGTTAACTTAATTGATAATCGGGTAGTTAGCTTTTCTGAAAAAGGCGACAAAACGGGGGGGGGGTGGATTAATGCCGGTCTTTGCAAGCTGATGCCGGAAGTTTTTTTAGAGGCCACCGTTCCTCATGATTTACCTTTCTCCCTGGAAGAGGTGATTTTCCCACAATTGGCTTTAAAGAGTCAATTCTATGCTGTACCATTATCAGGCACATTTATAGACATAGGTATACCTGAAGATTACCAGAGATTTTGTACCTGGATTGTTAGTAAAAGGAAACTTTAAATATGAAAATTGAGAATTTTACAATTTCTGTGAATGCTTCGATAAGAGATGCTTTGATTTCTATTGAAGCAAATCATAGTGGATACATTTTTGCAATTGATGAATATCAACGAGTTATAGGCATTGCAACAGATGGTGATATACGGCGTAAGCTGCTTGAAAATATCTCACTTGAGGATTCTGTTGGTGAATGTATTAACACAGACTTCATCTGGGCAACTAAAGATACTCCAAGGGAGGCTCTATTAAAGCATTTAGATCAAAAGATAAAATTTATTCCGGTTTTGGATAACGAAAAAAGGCTATCCACGATAATCAGTCGCGACCATTTACCAGGAAAAGAGGAGGACAAAGTTTTTTCCCGTGCAAAGGCGCCGGTAAGAATAAGTTTTGGCGGAGGTGGATCTGATGTTTCACCATATTTCAGTGCGCACGGTGGTGCAGTCATTAATGCCACAATATCGGTGTTTAGCCATGCCCTTCTTAGGATTAGGGATGATGAACGGATTTTGATTCATTCAAGGGATTTAAAGGAGTCTGTTGATTGCTCGAATATCGCGCAATTTCTTGCACATAAAGGGAGATTTGGATTAATTCAATCTATTATAAGAACCATTAATCCGAATTTTGGATTTGAGTTGTTCCTGCATTCTGATTTTCCAATGAATTCAGGACTTGGTGGATCTGCGGTAGTAGTAGCCTCCATTTTGGGATGTTTTAATCAGTTTAGGAAAGACAAATGGGATCAATATGAGATGGCTGAACTTGCTTTTCAGGCCGAAAGACTATTCTTATCTGTATCTGGGGGCTGGCAAGACCAATATGCTACGGTATTTGGCGGGCTAAATTTTATGGAATTCAATAAAGATCAAAATGTAATACAGCCAATGCGGCTGCAAAAGGAAATTTTACTTGAACTCGAAGAAAGTTTAATACTTTGTAATACCGGAACTACACACGACTCTGGGAATATACATGACGACCAAAAAGAGCAGACGAAAAAAGGTAATGTGCAAAAAATGATTCAATCTAATGTGGATCTGACATACCAAATGCGAAATCATTTGTTGCGCGGTCGCTTAAATGATTTTGGAAAAAATCTACACATGGCCTGGGAGATCAAAAGAAGTTTTAGTTCAAAAATATCCACTCCTTTACTTGACGGGATTTATAATAAAGCCAGAGAGAATGGTGTTTTAGGGGGCAAATTATTAGGCGCTGGAGGAGGAGGCTTTTTTTTATTTTATGTCCCTCCATTTATGAGGCATGAAGTCCTTGACTGGATGCAGAGTGACGGATTGATTTATACGCCATTTCGTTTTGAAGAATCAGGGCTGCAATCGTGGACTGTTAGAGAAAATATAGTAGATAAATAAAGAATAACGTAGTGAAAATCGCAAATTATAATGTTGGTACCGACAGGGTGTTCATCATAGCTGAAATTGGTAATAATCACAATGGAGATATTGGTCTTGCAAAGAAATTAATAGACCTTGCTGTAGAAATGGGGGCTGATTGTGCAAAATTTCAAATGCGCCATCTGGACAAAGTTTACCGTAGCCGAAGCCTGGTTAAATCAGGAGAGGATCTTGGTACAGAATACTTAATAGATCTTTTGAATCGATTTGAATTAAGTAAGGAAGAACATAGAGAGCTAGCGGAGTATTGCAAGACCAAAGGAATAATTTATATGTGCACTCCGTGGGACAAATCCAGTATCGATGTCCTGGAGTCTTTTAAAGTTCCGGCCTATAAAGTAGCTTCAGCCGACCTAACGAATCTGCCTCTGCTGGATGAGCTTTGTAAGACCCAAAAGCCGCTGATCCTATCTACTGGGATGAGCAGAACGGAAGAGATCGTGAAGTCTGTTGAGTTTCTGAATAGCAGACAGGCATCATTTGTCTTACTGCACTGTAATAGTACCTACCCGGCGCCGTTTCACGATATTCATTTGAAATGGATGGGTGCGTTAAAGCAGATTCATCCATTTATAGGTTATTCCGGTCACGAACGTGGGACAGCAGTATCAATCGCTGCTGTTGCGCTGGGTGCTACTGTTATCGAAAGGCATTTTACATTGGATAGGGATATGGAAGGGCCTGACCACGCAGCTAGTCTTGAGTTTGCGGAATTCAAAAAGTTAATCGAGGGCATTCGTGAGGTAGAACAAGCTCTCGGAGATGAGAACGCCGAAAGATTCTTCAGTCAGGGTGAAATGATGAACCGCGAAAATTTAAGTAAGAGCCTGGTTGCGGCCAGTGACTTAAAAAAAGGGACGGTTATTAAATCTTCAGATGTTAAAGTGTTAAGCCCTGGACAGGGGCTTTCGCCTCAAAACTATGATACTTTACTAGGCAAGGTGTTAAATAGAGATATGGTGGAAGAAGACTTTTTCTTTCCTTCGGATCTGCAAGAAAAAAGAATTGAGCCGCGTGATTATAATTTCAAACTTCCTTGGGGAATACCGGTTCGATACCATGATATCGAGGAATACAATGCACGAATTAAGCCGGATTTATTCGAATTCCATCTTTCCTATTCAGATATGGACCTCGACATATCCCAATTTTTAACAGGACAATATGAATCTCATTTTGTAGTTCATGCGCCGGAATTATTTGCTGGAAGTCATTTGATGGACCTTGCTACTCCTGATAACGAATATCGAAAGAAGTCCTTATATGAGACTCAGCGCGTCATAGACATAACGAGAGCTATCAATAGATATTTCCCAAATACATCTCGCCCCATGATTGTGGCAAATGTTGGTGGCTTTACCATGGATGCACCTTTGCCTAAAGGTGATATTGTAGGATACTATAAACGATTTGCTGAAAGTTTGCAGCAACTTGATATGGAAGGTGTTGAAATTATTCCTCAAACAATGGCACCATTCCCATGGCATTTTGGGGGTCAAAGATTCCAGAATATATTTGTACTTGCAGACGAGATTGTTGAATGGTGCGACAAACTGAATTTAAGAATGTGTTTTGACGTTTCGCATTCGCATTTAACGTGTACCCATTTTAAAATGAATTATTATGAATTTGCTGAAAAGATAGCGCCATTCACTGCTCATATTCATCTAGGCGATGCAAGAGGGGTAAATGGAGAAGGTCTTCAGATTAATGAAGGAGACATTGATTTTAAGAAGCTTGGAGGAATATTAACTTCGGGCTGTCCTGAAGCATCTTTTATTCCCGAAATATGGCAGGGACATAAAAATGGCGGGGAAGGATTTTGGATTGCTTTAGAGCGATTAGAAGGTACTTTATAGAATACCTGTAAGTGCATTTATTGATGACCTAATCTCTTATTGTTAAACAATTTTGAGTTCTTTTTCAATCAAGCATCAAAAATATATCTATGTTTGATGCTGTTTAAGTAAATTTAATGACAAAAATAGAATCTTCAGATTACCACGATTATGTTATTAAGAATGGTAAGTTAATAGGTGAGTTTGAACAGATGTATGAAAACTCAGCAACTATACCATGGCATCAAGACGAGCAGGAGAATTGGATTGATGTACTGTTGACCATAGCATTTTTAAAATCGAAGAAAGCTTTTTTTCGGATGGTTGACTATGGCTCGGGTACTGGTCATTATCTTGATATTTTAATTCGAAATCTCGATGCACAAGAAGGGATAGGTTTTGATGTGTCAGCTACCGCTACAAGGAAGGCAAAAGAATTATTTCCGGAGTTAAATTTCAGAACTGCTAATCTGATGATAAAAGACGAGAAGCAATTTTTGTTAAATCCCATATTTCAAAGCACATTACATGTAATACGGGGGACATTATGGTATGTTTTCCCAAAGATGGAAACTGTTGTCGAAAATATTTACACTCAAGTAGGGCCTAATGATTCTTTACTAGTAGTTCAGAATTTTCCGCCCCTTAATTCAAGTTTTGTTGGAAAAGAAGTAATTCCTAATCCTAAAATTCTTATACAGCATTTTGTAGCTAAAGGTTTTGACTTGGAAAGTCATATTTGGTATGAACAGCATAAAGAAAATAGTAATGATTCTTGGTTTATAGGCTTATTTAAAAAAGAAAAATAATATATGAATAGCGGTAGATTAATATGGATGAATGGAAAATTAGTTCCTGAATCTGAAGCAAAGATATCAGTATATGATTCTGCATTAATGTTTGGAGACATGGTATTTGAAATGACCAGGTCTTTTAACAAAAAGCAATTCAAATTAAGAGAACATCTTGAGAGATTGTATTATGGGCTAAAGATACTAAGAATACCTCTTGATATGACAATCGAGCAATTGGAATCACATTGTTATGAAACCATCGAAGCAAACGATCATCTGTTTGGCGCTGACGATGAGCACAGATTAATGATTGATGTATCAAGAGGGTCATTAGGCATATACCAAAGGATTGAGGGTCTGCATAAGGGTCCAAACGTAATTATTGCTGATTTCCCGTTACGATGGACAGTTTCCGGTATGGGGCATTTATTTGAAAAGGGAATTAATGCGGTAATTACCTCGCAAAGAGCCATCCCCGCAACATTATTAGATCCCAAAATTAAAAATCGAAGTCGGATATTTTATTTAATGGCGAACATTGAAGCTTCACAGTTCGAAGGTGAAGATAATTGGGCATTGCTTCTTGACACATCCGGATATATCGCAGAAGGAACGGGCGATAATTTTTTCATCATTAAGGACAATACCATTATATCGCCGGAAGGGCGTAATATTCTTCGAGGAATTTCCCGGGCGTATGTTATGGAAGAATTGGCATCACAGCTTGGAATGTCGGTAATTGAGAAGAATATCGAACCTTATGACGTTTATACAGCTGATGAGGCATTTATGACGGGAACACCATTTTGTATGCTCCCGGTAACAAGATTAAATGGTTTAACTATAGGTGATGGATTAGTTGGAGCTGGATTTAAAAAAATACTGAAGCAATGGTCAGATAATGTGGGTGTCGATATTGGCAGCCAAATTCAATTGTGGAACTTAGCAGACGGAAATGGGAATTCAGACTCACCAACACCGTATAGATTCAAAAATAAATAATATGATAAATCAAATAAAAATCGATTTGGAAAGTGCCTTATCTGTGCATAAGGATATTTTAAGTAATGATGTTCTGATAGAACAGTTGGGCGCACTTGCCACTAAATGTCTATATTCTCTGCAGAATGGCGGTAAAATTATTTTTGCCGGCAACGGCGGTAGCTTTGCTGATTCCCAGCATTTGGCAGCCGAGTTTGTGTCAAGGCTGCAATTCGATAGAGCTCCGCTTCCTTCGATAGCTTTAGCTACAAACAGTTCGTTAATAAGTGCAATAGGTAATGATTATGGTTTTGAACAAGTCTTTGCTCGGGAGATAGCCGTTCTAGGTAATGCAAATGATGTTTTTATTCCTATCACAACAAGCGGAAATAGTCCTAATATACTGGCGGCTGTTAATATAGCAAAGACTATCGGAATTCATACGGTTGGCTTCACCGGAACAGGTGGTAAACTGGCTGAATTAACGTCTTGCGTTCAAATTCCATCCAATCGTACTGAAAGAATTCAGGAAGGACATATTTTAATTGGGCATATACTTTGCGGCCTTGTCGAAAACGCCTATTTCAAAGCTTAGAGTGTGTATGGTAAAGAACTCAATCGGTGTAATGCAAGGGCGATTGCTACCTAAATATGATGGAAGGTATCAGGCACATCCTGTTGGATATTGGCAAGATGAGTTTTCAATAGCCAGCACGTTAAATTTATTTTGTATTGAATTTATTTTTGATTATAACGATTATCAAGCCAATCCATTAATTGCGGACGAGGGTGTTAATAAAATATCTGAAGTAATTCAAAATAGCGGCGTTAAGGTGGTCTCTATATGTGCCGATTATTTCATGGAAGCACCTTTACATCATCCAGATATTCGTATATTTAATCAGGGCCGAGATGTACTTATAAAGTTAATTAAAAACAGTAGAACATTAGGCATAAGAGATATTGTTATTCCTTGCGTAGATCAGTCATCATTAAAGTCTGAAGATGATAAAAATAGATTTGTTGATAGGATCTTAGAGATAGCCGAGTTCGCTGAAGACTCAAATGTAAATCTTTCCTTAGAGACAGATCTTGATCCAAGGTCTTTTGCTGATTTACTATTTAAATTGCCATCAACTGCAATTACTGTAAACTATGATACAGGAAATAGTGCAGCATTAGGATATCAAGTCACTGAAGAGTTTGAAGCTTATGGTGCACGCATTTCGGATATTCACATAAAAGATCGTTTACTTTGCGGTGGGTCGGTCGAGCTAGGATCAGGAAATGTGAATTTTGACTTATTTTTTGACACTTTGAAATCAATAGACTTTAATGGGCCCTTAATTATGCAGGCTTATCGCGACGATGAGGGACTGGGAATTTTTAAACGACAATTGTTGTGGCTTAAAGAAAATTACTTAACCAACACATGAATCTAAATTTAGCCAACAAGCGGGTTTTAATAACTGGTGGATCACGGGGAATAGGTTATGAAATGGCAAGGTCGTTTTTATGCTATGGTGCAGAGGTCGTTATCTTAGGACGTTCTTTAGTGAATTTGGACGAAGCTGCAACACAATTGGCCAAAGATACCAGTTCGCAAAAAATCCATTTTTACTCAATAGATTGTTCAGACTCTTTTGCTTGGGCTGTGATTATGAAGGATGTAGTTGAAAAGCTTGGTGGTCTTGATATCGCTATTGCCAATGTTGGAGACGGGAGAGGATCCCAAGAAGCATTACCAGATGCAGAGGCTTTTTCAGCATCATGGAAAGTGAATTTTATTACTGCGGAAGAGACCGCCCGTTCGACAATACCTCTTTTGAAAGCCACTAATGGAAGCTTTCTTTTTGTATCTTCAATAGCGGGAATAGAAGCGATAGGTGCCCCTACGCCATATTCCGTAGCTAAAACGGCTATAATTTCGTTAACAAAGCAGTTGGCCCGGCGTTTAGCACCTTCGGTTAGAGTCAATTGCGTTGTTCCCGGAAATATCTATTTCAAAGGAGGAAGTTGGGAAGAAAAAATGACTAAAGACCCCTCAAAGGTGGAAGCAATAATACAATCAAGTGTACCGATGAAAAGGTTTGGTAAACCGGAAGAGGTTGCTGACGCTGCTGTCTTTTTATGTTCTGAAAGAGCCAGTTTTATTACAGGTTCGTGTCTCATCGTTGATGGGGGGCAAACAGTTAGTATTTTATAGAATTTATTATGTCAGATGAACTTTTTTCCTTAAATGGAAAAGTAATAGTTATTACAGGAGCAGCCGGGCTTTTAGGCAGGCATCATGCTGAAGTGATCTCAAGGAATGGTGGAACACCTGTTCTTCTTGACATTTCTCAGAAAATCGTCGATACCTTATCCAGGGACTTAAATTCTAGGTATAATGTTTCAGCAATTGGATATGAAATTGACATAACTAGGGAGGACGATGTTAAGAAAAATTGTGATCAGGTGATTGAAAGATTTGGACACGTAGACGGTCTTATTAATAATGCTGCTAATAACCCTAAAGTAGAGGGGAATGGTCAAAACTTCTCTCGCCTTGAGAACTTTGATTTAAACACTTGGAATTCAGATTTGGCTGTAGGCTTAACAGGAGCTTTTTTATGCTCAAAATATTATGGTTACGCCATATCTAAGCAGGGCGGAGCAATTGTAAATATTTCGTCCGATCTCGGGCTTATCGCACCTGATCAAAGATTATATCATAAACCAGGATTACTTCCCGAAGAACAACCTGTCAAGCCAGTTACATATTCAGTAATTAAGAGCGGGTTGATAGGATTAACCCGTTATTTGGCCACATATTGGGCAGATAAAAATGTAAGATGTAATGCGATATGTCCAGGCGGCGTACAGAATAATCAGGACCCGCAATTTCTTGAGAGTATAAATTCTCGTATCCCTATGGGGCGGATGGCTAGGCCAAACGAATATGAAGGTATTATTCTATACCTATTGAGTGATGCATCTAGTTATATGACCGGTTCAATAATTAGCGTGGATGGCGGAAGAACAACATGGTGAATTTTAATAAATTATTTTGAGAACAGTAAGTATTATATTGGCAAGAGGGGGATCTAAAGGTATCCCTCGAAAGAATCTAATTGATTTTTGTGGAAAACCATTGTTGAGGTGGACTGTAGAACAGTGTCTAAACGCCAAACGTGTGGAATCTGTTTGGGTTAGTTCAGATAATGAAGAAATTCTTCTAAGTGCTGAAATGTTCGGTGCTAATGTTATTGAAAGACCAGAAGATATCTCGGGAGATAAAGCTACCTCAGAGTCAGGCTGGCTTCATGCAGTCAATCATATTGAAGCTGAAACCGGTGTAGTTGATTGCGTTTTAGCTCCTCAAGTGACGTCTCCCTTAAGAGAATCAAAAGATATTGACGCGGCAATTGAAGTGTTTGAAACAGATAGCTATGATTCGTTATTTTCGTGTACTCTCGCGGAAGATATTTATTTCTGGCAACGACAAGCCTCAGGCGAACTCGAGAGTATTAATTACGATTGGAAAAATAGGAAAAGAAGACAAGATCATTCACCTCAATATATAGAAAACGGATCATTCTATATCTTTAAACCTGAGATTGTCAGAAAATTCAATAATAGATTTGGTGGGAAAATTGGAATGTCCGAAATGGAATTTTGGAAAACTTTTGAAATTGACTCCAACGATTCGTTGCAGTTATGCAAGGCACTGATGAGTAGCTATTTATTATAGTCAGTCGTGAATGAGATATGTTAAGTCTAGCTTTTATAGAATCTTCTTTCCCAGCTTACCTTTCTCAGTTTTCTGACGCAGATTGGTTTATATACACTACAAAAGCATCTAAATACTCCCGACCGAATCAGAAAGTTATAATAGTACCGAATTTCGTTATGAGAATCTTAAAAATTTTGTGCTCATTATTAAGATTCGATTGCACTTTTCAGGGAGGATATGGGCTCGCCTATAAAATGACAGCGAATAGATCGGTGATTTCTGATGGCATTTTAACAGAATGGCTGTATAGAACTGGACATATAAAACCTAAGAAATTTATCTCCATTGGTAGGATAGAACCTTGTTTGCCAGTTATAGAAGGTAAACAGATTATTGTTGGAAATAATTTTTATGAATTCGGTAATTTCACATTAGAAACTTATTTAAATTATTTACAGCAATTAAAATTGCTTTATCCGAAAGCCTTTTATTTTCCGCATCCCAAAGAGTTAAGTATTCATCCCGAAAATATATTCAAAGAATATTTAATTAAAACAGACTATAACATAGAGTCTTATTGTCACAAGTATGGTGTACCTGGTCATATCATAGGATATGTAGGAAGTACAGCTATTGCAAGTATTGGTAAATTGGCCAATTCAAATGTAATAATTGAGGCTATCAAGATACCTGAAGATTACTGTGATGGTCCGACAGGGAATTCAACTGACCCGTTTCTGTTGCAAAGCAGGGGAATAAAAATTGATTTAACGATTTTGGAAGAAGTTGTGGAACAAATCCTTCAGGATGTACCAAATGTTCAGTTACTTGCAAAATACTTATAAGTATGATTAGTGAATTAAAAAGAAGAATATTTCAAATTTATACTATTATATGGACTTTATATGCTACCATTAAGGTTAAGGAGTATGGAAAGGGATTGAAAGTGAATTTTAGGTGTTTGTTCACTAAGCGAACTGTAATTGGTAATGATTGTCATTTCAATGGATTGGATATTATCGGCGGCGGAAATGTCGTTATAGGCGATCATTTTCATTCCGGTTCCGGAATTATGATCATAACGCAGAATCACAATTATTATAGTCCCGAGAGATTGCCTTATGATGATAAGGACATTACAAGGGATGTCATAATTGGCAGATGTTGCTGGATAGGATCCCGGGTTATTGTATTGCCTGGTACAATTCTGGAAGATGGAGTTGTAGTTCAGGCGGGTGCAGTAGTATTTGGAAAAATTCCTAAAGGTGCGGTAGTTGGTGGCAATCCTTATAGGGTAATTAAGTACCGGGATCTTGAAAAATATGAATTATTAGATCAACAACAATTGTACGTTTAAATTGAGGATGGAGAGGAATAAGAAAGGTCAAGATTATTCGGGAGGCGGGAATTTTCAAATGGAATCTACAATATTTATTGTAGTTAATAGTTTTGGTAAGGGTGGTGCAGAACTATCACTTGCTATATTAGCTGCTGAATTATCAAAACTGAAACATAGGGTGTTTTATATCGCCTTATGGAAAGAGGTGAATAGTTACGATTTTGATTGGTTAAGAGAAACAGGAGCTAATGTTTGTATTTTAAGTAATTCCAGATCAAATTACCTTACCAGGTTTATAAAATTATTCAAATTGATAAAGCAGAACCGGCCGGTATTTATTTACTCTGCCATGCTCAATTCAAATATTATTTCACAGATATTCTCATTCATTCATTCAATCCCCCATGCCGCCAGCATTCGAAATAACCCTGCGACCTACTATGGAAAAACGTGGCATAAGAAGTTGATTTTTTCATTGGGAATGGTTTTTCAAAGAAATATTGTTTTTATTTCGTCAAAATCCAAATCTGAATATCTTCAGAGTACTTATGGTAAACTTCTCAGAAAAAAAAGAAATTACGTGCTTCATAATCCGATTAAAGCAGATTCTCGAATTAATGATGAATTTTTAAGGAATAAGTTCAGATCAATAAAGGAGAAGCTTAATGCATTTCTGATAGGAGATTCAGACGTTGTTATTAAGCTAGTCATTGCTTCCAGATTAGTTAACGGAAAGGGGGTTATGGAAATGCTTGAGCAAAGCAAAGATGTATTTCAAAATTCAAGACTGCATTTACATATCTATGGGACAGGTATACTGGAAACTAAAATTAAAGAGTATATTTTTAAGGAGTTTCCCAAGAAAAACGTCATTTTAATGGGATATGAAAAAGATCCGTATAAGATTTATTGTAATTCTGAGATATTTGTTTTTCCCTCTGGCAGTGAAGGTTTCGGCAGAGCACCTTTTGAGGCACTTTTAATGGGTAGCTTAGTATATTGCAATGAAAAGGTTTCGATAATTGATGAATTTATAAATGACAACTTAATTTGGCAGGATTATTCTATTTATCCCAACTGGGATAAAGCCTTGCTCAAGTTTAGCCAAATTGATCCCGATCACTGCGTACAACTTACTAAACAGGTTACCAACATGCTAAGCCCGAAAACTCATGCAACTGAATTTGAGAAAATGATAGAATTTTTTGTTATTGACTATTCGAGAAAAAATGCGGGTTAGGTTAAGTATCATTTTGGTGGTTTGCTCAATATGGTTGACATTTTTGTCCGCGTATTTATCGATAGCTTTTTTGCCATATTTTATTGCAATGCTTCTGATTATCTCCCTAGGACTTTTTAAAAATCTAACCCCGGAAATATTTTTCGTAGTGGTGATTTTTTCTTTAATATTGATAATTATATCACCATCTGCTACTTTGCTCGCCTCTTTATTTCCATTGGTAGGTTTTTTATTCTCCGGTGAAAATAGAGTGTCTCCAGCGAGTAAAAGAATATTCAGATATTCAATTTACTGCTCGATTTTTTTATGCTATGTGGCTTTCTTTATTTTTCCACCAGACTTTGGGACAGCTTCGCATAACTACCTTTCAGTTTTGATTGTATACGCTTTTGTAGCTGAAATTATATATTTTGGAAATCCGACTAAGCTTTATATTCCATTGATTCTATTGAGTTTCTTCTTTATAGGGAACAGATCTTCGATATTCTTGCTACTTCCGTATATGAAGAGTAAATTGACGATAATTTTATTCTGTGTTGTAGCAGTGCTGTTTATTGCTATTACATTGGGGGAGATCGATGCATTTGGAACCCTTAAATTTTTATTTCAGGAGGGGGGGCTATTAAATAGAAGCTATAAAGAGACAAGAGGCGATTACCTGGATGAATTTCTGCGGGGATTCGATTTTTTCAACCTGGGATATGATAAGTGGAGCTTCAACTCAATTCCGGAGACATCGAATGGATTTTATGATCTGCATAATTCTTTTTTAACAATAATTGTAAGGGACAGTTACTTGGGGTTGTTTAAAATCGCTTTGTGGATTTCACAAATATTATTTCTTCCCATAGGATTTTTTATGGGGATAAGTTTCAGAGCTTATTATGATACATTCCTACTAGGGGGGGTGAACGATATATTGTTATATTCACTTATCGGGAGCTCTTATCAGAGGTTTTTTAAGCGGGTGATAAACATATATAAGAATCTTGATATAAGAAAAGTTAGTATATCGAATAGAATTTAGATAATGTGTGGAATTTTTGGTTCTTTTAGTTTTAATCAAACTAAAAGTAATTATAGAAATAGTTTAAATGCGATAGAGCACAGAGGCCCTGATGACGAAGGCTTTTGGCGCGATGATGTTAACGGGGTGCTGTTGACTCATAAAAGGTTATCGGTAGTGGACCTTTCCTCATCGGGACATCAGCCAATGTTCTCATTAAGTGATAGGTACATTATTGTATTTAATGGTGAAATATACAACCATCTGGAAATCAGGAGAGAGCTTGAAGTTTCTGGCTTTTCAGCTCATTGGCGGGGACACTCAGATACAGAAACATTATTAGCAGGATTTGATAGATGGGGGATTATTGAAACTGTTAATAAAGCGGTCGGTATGTTTGCTTTTGCCGTATGGGACAAGCAATCGAAAAACTTGACTATCTGCAGAGATCGACTAGGAGAGAAACCGCTGTATTATAGCTTTATGGATAATACATTTTTGTTTGGGTCAGACCTTGCGTCATTTAAAGTCCATGATAATTTTAAAGGTCATATAGATCGGGATGCTTTAGCGTTGTTTATGAGGCATAGTTATATTCCTGCGCCATACACGATTTACAAAAATACTTATAAACTTCTGCCGGGAACTTTTCTAACAATATCCCAACAAAATCGGGAGCTTAATCCGATTAAGTACTGGTCTTTAGACGATGTTATAAAAAAGGGGATTTCCATACCTTTCAAAAGTGCAGATGAAGCGGTCATTGAATTAGAAGCGCTGCTTTTAAAATCAGTGAATCAGCAAATGCTTGCAACTGATGTTCCATTGGGAGCATTTTTATCTGGCGGCATTGACTCATCACTGATTGTTTCACTGATGCAGGCACAGTCAACAAAACCAATTAAAACATTTACAATTGGGTTTAATGATATAAAATTTAATGAAGCAGTATATTCTA
>DASWTL010000021.1:0-5953 GCA_036402155.1 Sphingobacteriaceae bacterium
AAAGAGTATTGGATGTTTACATTAATTAATTTTATTTTTTCGGTTGGAGCAATTGTTATGGATAATGCACTTGGCCTTGCGGTAGATGGCATTGGATATGGCCCGGTTTATGGAATTTACTTATTAGGCATTCTCGTTCCCAGTATTGCAGTGTGCGTTCGCAGGTTGCATGATGTTGGGAAAAGCGGCTGGATGACCCTGATCATATTTATTCCTATAATAGGCGCAATCTGGCTTTTAGTGCTTTTGTTTACAGATAGTATGCCGGGAACAAATGAGTATGGGCCAAATCCCAAGGATGAGGTGGTTTTGGCCATAGAAAATAAGATTTGAGACCATAAAAGTTTATTCTTCTGCTGATAAAAGCCGTATCAAAACTACCTTCGATTGCCTTCAAGTTAGTAAATTCAATTATCTTTAAGAACTACTTATATTGAATGCGAAAACACCTGAATGATCCGAAGCATTTAAATTTTGAGCTGTTTTTTGATCTTACACCTGATCTTTTGTGTATTGCCGGTTATGATGGTTATTTCAGAAGGGTTAACCCTGCTGTTTCTAAAGTATTAGGTTATAGCCTGGATGAACTGTATTCAAAACCCATTCATGAGTTCATTTATCATGAGGATAAAGAGATTACAGCCCGCCACCGGAGTAATCTGATCAGGAATAATTCCCTTTTGAACTTTGAGAACCGGTATGTAACGAAAAGCGGTGAAATTGTATGGCTTTCCTGGACCTCAATCTCGGTCAATTCTGATCAGGTTGTATACGCGATTGCAAAGAATATCTCCCATAGAAAAAAATTGGAAGAGGACAAAAACCAGGTAATTAGTAATCTGACCAAATTTAATGATGACTTAAAACTGTTAACCTATAAAACTTCTCATGATTTAAGGTCGCCTGTAAACAATCTACTTTCCCTGTTCAGCTTGATGGATGTTTCTAAGATACAGGATGAAGAGACACTTGATTTTATTGAAAAATTAAAGTCTGCAACCGAGAATTTAAAGGAAACTTTAAATGATTACGTTGATCATTTAAATGAGAAGGGGAGCTTAAATGTGATGCTTGAAGAGGTTAGTTTTAATGATGCCCTAAATACAGTATGTCTTTCATTAAGCTCATTAATACAAAGTTCAAGAGTAAAGTTTCATATTGATTTTTCTGAACTGGAAAGAATAACTTTTAACAGAGCCTATCTTGAGAGTATTTTTTTGAATCTTATTACAAATTCAATCAAATATGCCCTTCCTGATAGTCTTCCTGAAATTTCTATTGTTTCAAAGAATGTAAATGGGGTAAATCAATTGATATTTTCTGATAAAGGGCAGGGTTTTGACATGGAAAAGGTAAAAGACAGGATCTTTGGATTCCGTCAGAAATTTCATAATCTGGAGGACAGCAAGGGAATTGGCCTATATTTGGTTTATAACCACATAACCAGTTTAGGGGGGAGAATAGCTATTGAAAGTAAAATTAATGAAGGCGCTACATTTACTCTCTCATTTAAAACTTAAATAATTTCTTACAGAATTTTAAAACAGCAATGAAAATCTGAATAATAATTCCAGCAGCCGGATCGATAATGGTTGTCTGGTTCTGAGTACCAGACAACCGAAGATACCTCGTGTTATTCGATTATCGTATTATTTGGAATGGTGCAATGCTGTTTAACCACTACAATATGATCTTTAACAAAATAATTATCAAAATTTCCATCTTCAAGATTTGAACCGTCAATTCTTACATCGTTGCCTATTGAACAGTTTTTGTCAACAATGGCATTGTTGATGTAGCACCTGTCGCCAATACCAACAGTAGGCTCGTTTTTTTCACGTGCTATTCTTAGTTCGTCCAGGGTCTGATAATAATCAGCTCCCATAACGTAAGCATTCTGAATGACGGTACCAGCGCCAATCCGGGCACGTACGCCAATTACCGACCGGGTGATTTTTGTAGCACAAATAATACATCCTTCAGCAATTACGGCACGATCAAGCGTAGTACCGCTTATTTTAGAAGGAGGCAGCATACGAGGCCTGGTGAATATCGTATTGGCGTCAAAGAGATTAAACTTGGGTATGTCATCTGTTAAGCCAATATTCGCTTCAAAAAACGATTCGATATTACCAATGTCTGTCCAGTATCCATCATACAAATAGCTTGAAACCAGTCTTTTATCCTGGATAGCTTGTGGAATTACCTCTTTCCCAAAATCATGCTGTTCATTTGCCTTCAGCACATCTTTCAGCACAGATTTATTAAAGATATATATACCCATTGAAGCGAGATAAACCCGGCCTTCAGTTTCCAGTTCTGGAGTAACATGCGATTCCCAGCCTGGCAGCTTATCTAATGGTGGTTTTTCAGTAAAAGAAACGATCCGATTATCATCATCAGCCTTTAAAATTCCGAATCCCGGAGCATCTTTAGATGATACGGGAATAGTTGCAATAGTAAGTTCAGCGCCACTGGCGATGTGTTTTTCTACCATCTCCTGGAAGTCGATCTGGTATAGCTGATCACCTGATAAAACCAATACATAGTCGTATGGAAAGGGATCAAGATACCGCAGTGATTTGCGTACTGCATCAGCAGTGCCTTCATACCAGAACGGTCCTGCCGGTGTTTGTTCAGCGGCCAGAATATCTACAAACCCTTTGCTGAAGATGCTGAAATGGTACGTGTTTTTAATATGTTTATTCAGTGAAGCTGAATTGAATTGAGTTAGAACGAATATCCGGTTATAGCCTGAATTCAGACAGTTAGAAATGGGGATGTCTACCAGCCGGTATTTTCCGGCAATTGGTACTGCAGGTTTTGAACGTGTTGCTGTGAGCGGATAGAGTCTGGCACCCTGGCCACCACCTAAAACTATTGAAATTACATTTGGCTCCATAAAGTTGGATTAAGGTTCTGATAGAGATTTATATACTGATTGGCTGATTGATCCCATGAAAAATCAAGTGACATCATGCGGTTACGAAGCAACTTTAACATAGACCGGTCCTGGTAAAGAGTTATTGCTCTTTCAACAGCGGTAACAGCTTCCGGTATACTGTCGCTATTGAAGGTAATTCCATATCCATCACTGTCATAGACGAAATCTTTTACTGTATCTTTTAACCCGCCGGTATTCGAAACCAGTGGCATAGTGCCATATCTTAGTGAATATAATTGGTTAAGTCCGCAAGGCTCTACACGGGATGGCATGATCAGAAAATCAGCCCCAGCATATATCCTGTGAGACAGTTGTTCATTATAACCAATAAATACACTGCATTGTGTTGGAAACTTTTTGCCGATCTCTGTCAATGAGGATTCAATGTTTTTTTCTCCTGATCCCAGGATAAGAAAATTTACCTCTTTTGATCTTTCAATAGATTGCAGCAGAATTTCAGGCAACAGGTCAGCGCCTTTTTCACCTACCATTCTGCCGATAAAAACCACAAGGGCCTTTTTATGATCCAGATTAAACTCCTTACACAACGCTTTTTTGTTCGCGAGTTTCCCCGACTCGGCAGTTGCCATAGTATAATTTTTAACAAGCATGTTGTCTATAGCCGGATCCCACACCAAATCGTCAATACCATTTAGTATTCCAATGGTCTTTTGTATTTCTGCCTGGAATAATGATTCCAGACCTTTGCAGCTTATGGATAGCTCATTAAGATATCCCGGGGAAACCGTAGTGACCTTCCAGGAGCATTTTATAGCTGCGGCCATCGGGTTTATTACATGGTCCCAGTCTAAGTATCCAACTTTCCAGGGGTCAAATGCAGGCAATAAGGCTGCCTGTTTCCAATCCATCCAACCCTGGTATTCCCCGTTGTGGATGGTAAACACGGTAGGTATATCTTTTAATGCCTGGTAGCGATAGGAGAAATTCATTAAAAATGGAATTAATCCTGAATGGTGATCATGGCAATGAATAATATCAGGTCTGTCGGTACTATGCAATATCCAGTCAAGAAAAGCCAGCTGGAAAGATATAAATTGAACTTGTTCATCCGGATAACCATATACTTCCGTGCGGTCCAGTAAACCGGGAATGTGTATCAGATAAAGCTGAAAACCTAATTTATCAGATTGTTCTTTTAAAATACTGAATGGTGTTAGATTGTCGCCAAGAAGAAAATTTCCCTGATAAATTGTTGTGAATGTATTGTCATTAACAAATGGGCGGTCATAATATGGTATTATAACAGAAGCTTTTATCCCTTTTACATTTAAATATTTAGGCAGTGCACCAACTACATCACCTAATCCGCCAACCTTGGCAACTGGAAAGCATTCAGCACTCAAATGAAATACATGCATGGATGTAAGTTAACGGTTACTTCTAAAACATCAAAAAGAATTATAACACTTCTTGTTTTAATAATATGCCGCTAAGGGCCGGCAATGTAACAGTCCCTGAGTCTGGTTTGTTTTGCCAAATAACCGGCTCTGATTTTATAGTTTTATTTATGCTGTAACCGCTTCCGTAGAATTGTTCCTCATCCGAATTGAACAAAACAGACCAGGTGCCTTTTGCAGGTAAACCTATCCGGTAATCGTTCCTTGGAACAGGGGTGAGGTTCAGAATTACCACCACATTATCAGCCTCCTTTAAGCCTTTACGGCAGTAAACTAAAACGGATTGCGATGCGTCTAAAACTTCTATCCACTCAAATCCGGCAGGATCAAAGCTTCTTTCATATAATGCAGGTTCAGATTGATAAAGCTTATTTAAAGCGCTGACCAGATTCTTCATGCCTGCATGGGGGGAGTACTGAAGCAGGTGCCAGTCGAGGGATTGTGAGTAATTCCACTCTGAAGTCTGGGCAAATTCATCGCCCATAAAAAGAAGTTTGGTACCCGGATGAGTAAACATGTACACATACAGTGCTCGGAGATTTGCAAACCGCTGCCAGTCGTCCCCAGGCATTTTGTATACCATTGAACTTTTGCCATGTACCACTTCATCATGAGAGAAGGGCAGCATAAAATTCTCAGTAAATGCATACACTGTACTGAATGTAATTTTCTGATGATGGTATTTACGGAATGCCGGGTCCTGCTCAAAATACTTCAGCGTATCATTCATCCAGCCCATCATCCATTTCATTCCAAAACCCAATCCACCACTGAAGGTGGGGCGGGTTACGCCGGCGTAGGCAGTAGATTCTTCTGCAATGGTTTGTATATCAGGGAAATGCGAGTATGCGGCTTCATTAAGTTCTTTCATGAAGCTGATGGCTTCCAGGTTTTCTCTTCCCCCGAACTCATTGGGGATCCATTCTCCTTCTTTTCTTGAGTAATCAAGATACAGCATAGAAGCAACTGCATCTATGCGTAAGCCATCCGCATGGTACCTGTCAAGCCAAAAGAGGGCGTTACTAATTAAGAATGAACGAACCTCATTACGTCCATAATTAAAAATATGTGATTTCCAGTCGGGATGAAAGCCCTTTCGGGGATCAGCATGTTCATATAGATGAGTTCCATCAAAGTTGAATAAGCCATGGGCATCACCAGGAAAGTGAGAGGGAACCCAGTCCAGAATTACCCCGATATTATTTTTATGAAGTTCTTCAATCAGGAACATCAGATCCTGCGGGGTGCCATATCTGGATGAGGCCGCGAAATAACCAGTGACCTGATATCCCCAGGAAGGATAATAAGGATGTTCCATTATAGGCATGAATTCCACATGCGTAAAATTCATTTCTCTTAAATAAGGAACAAGTTTGTCTGCAATCTGCCTGTAGGTAAGAAAAGTTTCCGGGAATTTTGGATCACGCAGCCAGGAACCGAGATGGACTTCATACACCGACATGGGCTTGTTTAGTGCATTTTTCTGACGCCTGATTTTCATCCAGGCTTCATCATCCCACTCATGCCACGTAGTAGAAACTATAGAGGCGGTTTTAGGCGGGAGCTCACACTGCAGTGCAAATGGATCGCT
>DASWTL010000022.1:0-6927 GCA_036402155.1 Sphingobacteriaceae bacterium
TGAGTTTAATCAGGCGCTGATAGGTGCTTACGGAGCTTTAAGGGGATATGCCAGCACACATGGATGGCTAATGGGCGAAATGAGATCTGATAACACTACCTATGAATTTTTCCCGCAGAACAGAGGTGTGGCCATTGTTCAAAAGGAAAATGTAGATGAGTTTCTGGATGATGCACTAAACGCACAAACGCCGGGCAAATACTTTGCTGCTTATGAATGCATTACAAGGAATAACCTTATTCTGGATCGTATAGGAGAGGCTACTTTTTCTGCCGCATCAAAAAATGCTATTGAAGGAGAAGCAAGATTCTTAAGGGCTTTCTTTTATTTCGACCTGGTACAGTTTTATGGTGGTGTGCCATTAATTCTTCATCAGGTAACTAATGCTGAACAAGCTTTAATACCCCGGTCTTCAGTTGCTGATGTATATGCCCAGATTGTATCTGATCTAACAGCTGCTATTGAAAAACTGCCTCAAACCGTTACCTTCCCTCAAACCGGAAGGGTTACTATTGGCGCAGCCAAAACCCTTCTGGCAAATGTGTATATGGTGCAAAAAAAATATGCTGAAGCAGAAACCCTTCTTAAAGCAGTTACCCAATTGGGTTACCAGGTATTACCTGATTATGCATCTGTTTACCTTCCGGCCAATAAGAATTCAAAAGAGTCTGTATTTGAAATTCAATATAAGCAGGGATCTGCAGAAGGCCAGTTCAGCAATTTTCTTTACCAGTTTATTCCGGCCACTGCTAATACAACGGTAATAACTGGCTTTAATACTTCTTTAATAAACGGTGCCGGAGGGAACTTCCCAACACAAGATCTGATAGATGCCTATGCCCCGGGCGATAAGAGGTTAGATGCTTCTATCGCCATCATAGAGGGTGTTAATAATGCCAGCGGTAATTTTGTTTATCAAGCGGTAAAGAGTGTTATAGGTTATGTAACTCCTCCCGGAAAAATATCAAAACCATTTATCAAAAAGTTTAGAAATGCACATACTACTGCAGGTCAGACAGATGACAACTGGCCTGTATACCGGTATCCGGAAGTATTATTATTCCTCGCTGAAAGCCTGAACGAGCAGGGTAAGTCGCCGGAGGCGCTGCCTTATTTAAACCAGGTAAGGACTTTGCAAAGAACAGGGCTTCCGCCGGTAACTGAAACCAACCAGGCTTTATTACGTGATATCATTGCAAAAGAAAGACGTATAGAATTGGCTTTTGAGAACAAAAGGTGGACAGATTTGGTAAGGACAGGGAAAGCGATCGAGGTAATGACTGCACATGGTGCTAAAATGAAACTGGATACACGGGTGAATCCGGCGGCATATAATATTACCACAAATAAGTTGTTGTTTCCAATTCCACAATCTGAAATAAATATTAATCCTCTTTTGATACAAAATCCGGGATATAACTAAAACTAATGTCAGTTTATTGAATCCAGGCAGGTTGCACGCCTGGATTCAATAACAAGCTTAATAAATCATTCAGGTTTGTTGCCCAATAAGTTATCCATCTAAAATATCATTGGATGCTATTGCTTTGCCAGAGTTCCTGTCCAAATTGTCGCACCTTCAAATAGGTTGCGATAAAAGGAGAAATCCAATAACCAACCAACTAATTATAAAACCAAAAATTATTAAAATGAACACTGCATTTATTCTGAATGTTTCATTCCTGTTCCTCAGGAAAGGATCATGTTCGCCATCCCTTTTAAACCGTTTAAAACTTACTGTAATAGCGGTTATTATGTTAACTTCATATGGATGTAAAAAGGTGGAATCACCAGATGAAAATATTGGTGACCAGACGGGTAAGTCCAGTGCTTCCGTTTCCTCGGTAACGGGAAACGAGTTTACCATTGCTGTTATACCAGATACCCAATTTTACGTGACTACCACAAATAACTCCGGAACCAATTATTTTATGAAGTTTTTTAAGAAGCAAACCGAATGGATTGTTAATAACAGGGTGTCTGAAAATATTGTGTATGCAATTCACCTGGGAGATATTTCAGAAAATGGGGATGCTTATCCGACCCCGTGGCTTCGGATTGATACGGCAATGAAAACGCTTGATAATGCGAACATGCCCTATGGAGTTGCCGTTGGCAATCATGACCAGGGTGATGATAAGGAGGCACCTTATGCTGACCGGGGCTGGCTTTCGTCTGTAACCGCAAAGTATAATCAATATTTCGGAGTTTCAAAATTCCTTGGAAAACCATGGTACGGCGGTAATTATAGCGGAACATTTGGCGACAATAATGACAGTCATTATGATCTGTTTTCTGCAGGGGGGATTGATTTTATAGCCATTTATCTTGAATACGATGCAGAACACATGCAAGATTATACTAACCAGAATAACTGGGCATATAATCTTTTAACTACCTATAGTTCTCGTAAAGGCATTATTGTAACCCATTATCTGGCCAATGCCGATACCCATGCTACATTTCCAAATGCATTCAGTAACCAGGGACAGGCAATTTATAACAAGATAAAAAGCTTACCTAATGTTGTGATGATGCTTGGCGGACATGTGCCGGGGGAAGGTTATCGATATGACACCTTCGGAGGGAAAACCATAAAATCATTTATTTCTGATTATCAGAATCAGCCGGAAGGTGGTGCAGGTTATATGCGCCTGATGAAATTTTCCCCGGAAAAGGATCTGATCAGCGTTTCGACATATTCACCTTATTACGATGACTATAAAGAGGATGCAAACAGCCAGTTTACAGTCCCACTATTTAAACATGAAAGTGCCAGCAGGACTTATGATCTGGATCAGGATGGTGCATCGGAACTGGCATTTTTTAACGCAGGCACCTGGAAGATTTCAGGTTTGTCTAATGTGGCTTACGGCCAGGCCGGTGATATAACCATTCCCGCTGATTATGATGGTAATGGTAAAACCGATATCGCAATTTACAGACCATCAACCAGACAATTTTATATTATCGGAAAACCTGCTGTTGCTTATGGTAATACCGGTGATATTCCTGTTCCTGCTGATTATGATGCCGATGGCAAAGCAGAAATTGCGGTTTGGAGACCTTCAAACGGTACATGGTATGTTAAAGACGGAAGCACAATCCTCTATGGGCAATCAGGTGATATTCCCATTCCTGCTGATTATGATGGCAATGGATTTGTTCAGCCTGCATACTACCGTCCGTCAAATAAGACCTTTTACAGGTATGGCCTTGCAATTGTGCCTTATGGAAACGCAGGTGATGTGCCCGTTATCGGCGATTATAATGGAGAAGGAAAAGCCGAAATTGCGGTGTACCGGCCATCTAATGGTCATTGGTATAATTACAACACTGGCACTGATATAACCTTTGGTGGCTTGTCCGGCGATATTCCTGCACCGGCAGATTATGATGGCGACGGAGATACCGATATTGCTTATTACCGTTCAGGAACTTTATATGTTTACGGCGGTTCGAATATAACTTTAGGTTCAGGGACAGATAAGATTGTCAATTTGCCTTACCCTGTCAGAAATTACTTTTATCCATAATAGATTTATATGAAATCCAAAGCTATCCTTCCATTTTTTTTGTTAGTTATCCTCGTTCTCATCCTTGGTTTCCAGATCACAGATGATCGTAAGGATGATTTCGAGACGCTTAAAAAATCATTCATGTCGCCGGATAAAGAGTATGGTAGCGCCCCTCTATGGGTATGGCATACCAAAGTGACCAAAACGATTATCGACTCCATGATGCACGAATTTAAGGAGAATGCCTTTGGTGGAGTGATGGTACATCCTCGTCCGGGGCTGATCAACGAGTATTTGTCGCAGGAATGGTATGACCTGTTTAAATACACGGTACAAAAAGGGAAGGAGCTGGGGCTGAATGTCTGGATCTATGATGAAAATTCGTATCCGACCGGCTTTGCAGGAGGCCATGTTCCAGACCAGATGCCCGAATCATATAATCAGGGGCAGATGCTGCGGATGAGTAAAACAACCAGCTATCCTGAGAGTAGCGATAATGTTTTCATCATACTGAAGGAGGAGGATGGAAAGTTTATAAACGTTACCGCTAGCCCACAGGAAAAAGATAAAACAGGCAATTATTATGTTTTTACCAAAGTATATTATGCCAAACAGGCTGGTATGGTGGGCCCTCCTGATTTTCCGTACGTCGACCTGATGGTAAAAGGCGTCACGCAGAAGTTTATTGACGTAACCTTTAAAGGCTATGAAAAAGTGGCCGGCAAGGAATTCGGGAAAACCGTTCCCGGGATTTTCTCTGATGAGCCCAGCATACCGGCACATGGGGCGGGCAACATCCGCTGGACACCAGACCTGTTTAGTGAATTCAGGAAAACCTGGGGCTATGATCTGGAAAGCAACCTGGCGTCCCTTTTTGAAGAAACCGGCGACTGGAAGAAAGTACGCCATAACTACATGACCGTATTGTCGCAGTTGTTTATTGACCGGTGGTCCAAACCAATGTATGAATACACAGAAAAACATAATTTAAAATGGACAGGGCATTATTGGGAGCATGGCTGGCCTAACCCGAACGATGTGCCGGACAATATGGCGATGTATGCCTGGCACCAATACCCTGGCATTGATATGCTGTTTAATCAGTTTAATGAGGTGAGCCCGAATGCCCAGTTTGGGAATATTCGTTCGGTAAAAGAGCTTTCCAGTGTGGCCAATCAGCTCAACAAAGAAAGGACGCTAAGCGAGACCTATGGCGGCGGGGGGTGGGAACTGACCTTTAAAGACATGAAACGCCTGAATGACTGGCAGTATGTTTTGGGGGTGAACCTGTTGAACCAGCACCTGTCCATGATGACATTAACCGGGGCGAGAAAATACGACTACCCGCAAAGTTTTTCCTACCATACGCCGTGGTGGCCTTATTATAAAACACTGAACGAATACAACAAGCGCTTGTCCCTGGCATTGTCGCACGGCAAACAGGAAAACCACATCCTGGTCATAGAACCCACCACATCGGCCTGGATGTATGTTTCGCGGACCGATAAAAACCCCAGGTTTTCTGAAATCGGCAATACGTTCCAGGCATTTGTGACCAGTCTTGAAAAAGCACAGGTCGAATATGATCTGGGATCGGAGAACATCATAAAAGACCACGGGAAAATTGCCGGCGGAAAATTTGTCGTTGGCCAAAGGCCGTATTCTGTCGTGGTTGTCCCGCCAGGGATGGAGAACATAGATGGGCCTACGTTTAAGCTGTTAAAAGAGTACGTGCAACAGGGCGGCAAAGTGGTCCAGTTCAAGGATTTAAAAACGCTGGATGGTGCAGCTAATGCTGAGGTTGAAAACTTTGAAAATAACAGCAGTAATCTACGGATACTTGAACTAAATCAGGATGTAATAAATACACATTTCCAGTCAGTAGATTTTACGGTTAACGGAAATGGAACAGATTCGATAGGCGGAAATCTTTACCATCACCGCCGAAAATTAAGTGACGGACAACTGGTGTTTTTCTCTAATGCCAGTATGAACAGCTCAGCTGCAGGTAAGGCAGTGATTAAGGGAAAAGATGCCCTGATCATGGACCTTTTCACAGGGGAAATAATGGATTATCCCGATCAGGAACAGAATGGCAAGGTTTCAATCCACTTTGATATACCGGCAGCAGGCAGCATATTGGTTTTTGTGTCGGATAAGAAGCAATCAGGCTATAAAAAATATCCTGTCCCGGGAAATAAGATCGTTGTTAAAACAACGCCTGCTAAAGTAATACGGCCACACGAAAATACCTTAATGATTGATTTTTGTGATTTAAAATTAAAGGACACCCTTATCACGGATGCGCATGTTTCATTAGCATCAAGAACAGCGTTCATCAAAAATGGCTTCAATAAAAATCCATGGAATCATCAGATGCAGTTTAAAGACCGTATAGTTTCCAGGGACACCTTTTCACGCGGCAGCGGCTTTACAGCAACCTATCACTTTGTAATCGATAACAATGTGGATTACAAGAATTTCCGGGTGGTAATAGAACAGGGCAACCTCTGGAAAAGCATTGCTATAAATGGAAAATCCGTAAAACCGGAAAAAAACAGCTGGTGGTTAGACCGCTCGTTCAGTGTGCTTGAAGCTGGAAAATATCTTCAGGCGGGTGAGAATACATTGTCTGTTTCAATCGATCCCATGAGTGTGTATGCTGAAATTGAACCAGCATATATTTTAGGAAACTTTAATCTGGAACCTGCTGCTAAGGGATGGAAGATCGTAGCTGCCAAACCGCTCACATTGGGAAGCTGGAATAAACAAGGGTTATCCATGTACGGTCAGAGCATATCATATGTTAAAGAGGTTAGAATTGACAATTTAAATGACCAGTATGAAGTGCAACTGGCATCATGGAGCGGCACAGTGGCTGCAGTGAAAGTAAATGGAAAAGATGCAGGCATTATCATGTCAGACCCAAATGCTCTGAACATCACAAAATATCTTAAAAAAGGCACCAACCAAATTGAAGTGGAGGTAGTAGGCAGTCTGAAGAACCTTTTGGGTCCTCATCATAATTCACCTAAGCCAGGTATGGTAGGACCAGGGCACTGGAATGTAAAATCATATCCTTCCGGCAGTAAATATGAAACCTATGATTATGGGTTAATGGAAGATTTTCGGGTACTGCACTATTCCTTGAGGAATTAACCTGAATTTTTAATCTCATGATGGGAATGATTTATAAGGTGCTTTTAATCTGTATTTTAACGTTTTATGTCAGGATGTTACCGGGTTTCTGCCAGGATTACCGGCCACAGGTAAGCATTGTTCCCGCCGTAGCCAACATCACCGGTTCGCCCGGATCGTTTAAGTTCAATAAGCAAACTGTAATCCGTGCCGATGCGGCAAATAATGGCGTGGCGGCTATTTTAACAGATTATTTATCAGCAGTAAATAA
>DASWTL010000023.1:0-3790 GCA_036402155.1 Sphingobacteriaceae bacterium
GGTCACTTCACGTGTCTTTCCGGAAAACTCTTTTGAATAATCAATTGTGCTGGAATTATTTAACAATACGGTACTGCCATCAGGCAATGTAACGAACTTATGGTCGGTCTTTGAAGAATCGGCGGTTTTTGCCAGGTAAGACCCCATATTTTTATCGGCCCTCTTATAAAATAATATCCCGGCAGACAGGACAATTAACAGAACGGCCACAAGTTTGATCCATGGCCATATCGTAATTGTCCTTACTTTTTCTTCCTTGCTGATTTGGGTTGAATGCTGTATACGTTTTAATAATTTTTCAGTATCAAGAAGTTCGGAACGTGTATCGCCAGACTCGTCTATAATATTGTGAAGTGCTTCTTCCTCAATAACCTCCTGCCACTCAGCCTCATACCCGCCGTTTTCCAGAATAGATCTGACCTCTTCCAATTCAGAAGCTGTACATTGATTGTTTACAAATCGCTTTAATAATTGCTTAATTTCAGTTTTCAAGGCTTTGTGCTTTTATATAATACAATTAGTCTCTGCTATACATTTACTCTGTTGTGATTTTTTTATTTATCCGGGATGATATTTAATTCTTTAAACTTAAAAGTGTGGCAGATTTGACCGACACATGTTCAAGGGTATTCCTCTTCCTGGGATCAAACATACGGCCGCGATAAGCTGATGCCAAATTATGACGGGAATTGACGGGAATTGACGGCCAATGACGGGTCTGTTGTTCCATAGTTGTCTCATAGTTGTTCCTTCCTTGTGTGGTGATGGTGGGTGGAAGTCAGTTAGTTTACGCCGTAAAATGCCGTTAGAAACATCATTCATGATTTACATAAGCGATCACAACAAAAGCTTCGCTCGTGAAGCGTTGCTTGGCCCTTTCTCACAAAGAAAATAAAATGGGGGTGCACATTATTCTGAAGCGAATAAATTAGCGCATCCAAGCGCCATGCTTTAACCAAATAACAATAAAGAAATAAGCAACACTGTTCCCTTAAGCAGTAAAAAATCTTTAATTGATTTCAATGCCTTAACCATCTGACTATTTACCGTGCTATCACTTATACCTAGTTTCTCGGCCACTTGCTTGTACGTTAACCCTTCATTATGACATAATTCAAAAATGAGCTTACGCCGGTCAGGTAAATGGGTTATTGCCTGCTGCAAATTGCTGCTACTTTCCCTATACTGGTAAACCTCTTCTACCTGATTTTGAGAAGGTTCGGCATTTTTCATTATTTGGTCCCTGAAACTTGATTCAAGCTGGCTGCGCTTGATCATATTGAATAAATGGTTCCGCGCTACGGTAAAAAGATAGGATTGAAATGAACGCTCGGGATCAACTTTATGCTTATTTTCCCAAATCTTCACAAATACATCATGGACAGCATCCTCAGTAAGTTCAGGAGACTTTATAATACGCAAAGAAAAGGCATAAAGTCTTTTAACATATAATCCATATAGTTCTGTAAATGTTTCCGGATCGCCCCCCCGAAGGCGAATAATCAACTCACGCTCATTAACCATTTATCAAAAAATATAAAGTAAATTATGTATAAAATTCGATCCATGCAAATGAATAAGAAACTTGTTATAAGGTTGTTAACTGTGGGTAACCCTTCCCTGATAAAGGTTAAAAGCTTTCGTACGAGATCTATGCCACCAAATCTATAATGAAATACTTATTCAAACTTAATGGAAACCAAACCCATAAATTTTGTGCTAAATGGTTTTAAGTTTGTCTTTTTTGATATTAATGGATGGAGGCTTTCGAAATAAGCGATCCATTATCTTACGGAAGAAAACAGTGATAAAAGTGGGCTGACAGATTAAAGGGTCTTATGTTCTAAGTTAAATTATCCAATCCTTCCTGAACATTTTAAAATAAAAACCCTGATAATTATTTCATTACCAGGGAATTATCACAATTAATGGCGGAGAGAGAGGGATTCGAACCCTCGGTACCGTTGCCAGTACGACAGTTTAGCAAACTGTTCCTTTCGGCCTCTCAGGCATCTCTCCTACATGTGTAAAAACTCTCTTTTTACTATCGGGCTGCAAATATAACAATTCGACTTTCTCTTCAAAAAATATATTTAAATCTCCTGCGCGTAGTCAATCCGGATATGATAAATACTCATCAGCATTGATTTGAAAATCAGCTTAATGGTTTCAATATCATGCAGGGTAATGTTACTGTCGGTTAACTGCTGTTGATCCAATTTGTACTCAATAATCCGGTCAACCAGGTCATTAATGCTCTTTGCATCCGGATTTTTAAGACTTCGTGATGCTGCCTCAACAGAGTCCGCAAGCATTAACACGGAAGTTTCTTTTGAGAATGGAATCGGACCAGGATAGCGGAATGTATTTTCATCTACAATCTTTTCAGGGAAATTTTTCAGAAACGACTGGTAAAAATAATCCACCCTGGTATTACCATGATGGGTCCTGATAAAATCGATGATCATTTCCGGCAAATGATTTTTACGCGCTATTTCAATGCCTTTATATACATGCTGAATAATTATTTGAGCACTTTGTTCGTAAGAAAGTGTATCATGAGGGTTTCCGCCTTTGTTCTGGTTTTCAATGAAATATTGCGGATTCTCCATTTTTCCGATGTCATGATACAAGGCTCCTGCCCTTACCAATAATGCATTTCCCCCGATCTTAAATATGGCAGCTTCTGCAAGATTGGCCACCTGTAGTGAATGCTGGAATGTACCCGGGGCTTTATAAGACAGATCGCGCAGTAATTTTGAGTTGGTATTGGTCAACTCCATTAAAGTGACATCCGAAGTAATCCCAAAAAGCCTTTCAAACGCATAAATCAATGGATAGGCCAGTAACGACAACAAGACACTGAAAACAAATGGCGCAAAAGTTACCCATTCAATCTGAGATAACGAACCATTCCGTATCAGCAATATTCCCAGATAACTGATGAAATAATTACTAAGAATTAAAAGTGCAGAAATCAGGAACTGCTCACGTCTTACCAGGTTCTTAATGCTGTAAATCGCTACCATCCCCGATGTTATCTGCAAAAATGCAAATTCAAAACTGTTGGATACAAAAAAACCTCCAATAAGTACAACAAGCAAGTGAATGTTCAGCGCCAAACGTGTATCAAAGAGTATTCTGATAATTATGGGAACAATGCAATAGGGAATATAATATAAACTTGGAATTTTAATCTTTATAGCCCATGATAATGTAAAAAGCATCCCGGTTATTACCAGCAGAATCAGTGCTACCTTCCGGTTGTCATAGTAAATATCTTTACGGAACAGGTATAAAAACACCATCAATAACCCGATGTTCAAGGCTACAAGTAAGAATTGCCCCGTTATAACCAGTCGCCGGTCTCCAACTATATTAATATCCTCTTCATACGCACTTCGCAATGATTCCAGCTTCTGGTAGATCTCATCATTTATAAGTGTACCATTGGTAACGATGAGCTCGCCTTTTTGTACCATTCCCCGGGTGGTGGAAATACTATTTAATGCATCAGCTTCCAGCTTATCAGTTAAACGCTCGTCATATATATAATTGGGGAATAAATTATCCCTTAAAATAGCTGCCAGTCTTGACCTGGTTTCTTCAGACGGTATAGAACTCAGTTTGCTTTTGATATATTGAAACGCTGTTTCAACAGTGAGCACATCATTGGTATTTCGTTTTGCGGCAACATTATCGGTAAGCAGGTCAAAAGAGTAATTCTGATCATCGCGCTGAAATTTTTTCACAGGCGTGATAATTCCTTTTAGATAAATCTCTTTCAACA
>DASWTL010000024.1:0-8293 GCA_036402155.1 Sphingobacteriaceae bacterium
GTTTGGGTTGTGGAACAAGGAAGCAATTCCAGAGCTGAAAAAACGTGGATTTGATGCTGCGTTCGTTCTGGCAGAAAAACGTGATGAAAACGATCCGCTGTTCACTATCCGAAGAATTATTGCCAGCGGATACTGGAATACTAAATCTTTATATAACAGTATTCAAAACAGCTTTTAATTATGTCCGTTAAACTTTTACAGCGAATAACCGTCTGATATTAACACGTTTATTCTTTATTAATTCAATAAAAATTTGTAAGTTTAAACAAATAAGAGGGCTATACGGACATTGTATATACGGCCTATTGATCTGAAACATCAGCCATAGTTGGCGTATAAACCAGTTCATATAACCCTGCATGAGATCTTAAAAAGGCATAATCCAATCCATTGAGCTTATAGCTCCGAAGGAGTTTCCTTCGGAACAATTAAAAACAACTATATCAAATGAAAAAATTATTATTATTTACACTTATTACTGGTCTTCTAGGCGTACTGACCGCCACTGCACAACAGAAACGACCCAGTCCGCCGGCTAAACTTAGCGTCACCACAAAAAGCGGTCTGACTATCTCTGTTGATTATAGCAGACCCGCCATTAAGGGAAGAACGTTAGGTAAAGAGATTGCTCCTTATGGAAAAGTATGGCGTACCGGCGCGAATGAAGCAACTGTATTTGAGATCAGCCGCGATGCAAAAGTTGAAGGACATGCATTGCCTGCAGGCAAATACGGTCTTTACACCATACCGGGAGAAAAAGAATGGACCATCATATTCAATAAGGACTGGAAGCAATGGGGCACAGTGTATAAAGAAGAAAATGATGTTTTACGGGTTAAAGTGAAAGCCGCTACTGCTCCTTCTTTTACTGAATTATTAACATTTATAATTGCGGAAAACGGATCTGTATCCATTATCTGGGGAGACGCCCAGGCAACTTTTAAAGTAAAGTAGGATTCGCTCTTCCCTTCTTAAAAAGGCTTAAGCTTCGCTGCTTAAGCCTTTTTTTTTGTTTTTATATATCGTCTGCTAATATTTCTCCTGTCAAGATCTCGTGACAAAACCGCAAAAAATCAAACAATGTACCTTTTGCAATATTATTAAGAAATGCAACCCTGAGTTAAGGTTATGCTTTTTCATAATAAATCCTTTAACGGAAGCAGTATATAAATAAAAACAGAATGAGTTTAGTGAATATATTAAGCATTTTCGGAGCAGAACAAATCCCATTTGAAGACATCACAAACTTAGAAAGCAAATCCCCTAATATTATTGTATATGCTCTGCCTGCAGTAGCCATTTTCACTGCGATAGAAATAGCTGCTTCGTTTATATTAGAAAAAAACAATTATGATAAAAAGGAAACTCTAGGTTCGCTTTTGGTAGGCCTGGGGAACCTTTTTGTTAATCTGGGATTAAAGATCGGGCTTCTGTATGCGGCCGTATGGATATATAATATGGTACCCTGGAGAATAGAATTGAACTGGTGGACGCTAATACCGTGTTTTATATTATATGATCTATCGAGCTACTGGTCACACCGGATATCGCACTTCAACAGGTTCTTTTGGGCTACACATGTGGTCCACCACTCAGGTGAGCACTTCAATTTAACAGTATCATTCCGGCAAAGCTGGGTACAGCATTTTAAGCTGATATTCTTTATTCCGCTTGCATTTGTCGGATTTCATCCGGTCATATTTTTTGTAGCCGGGCAGCTCAGCGTTCTATACCAGTTCTGGATCCACACAGAGCATATAAAAAAATTACATCCTCTTATTGAATATATTTTTGTAACTCCTTCGCACCACCGGGTACATCATGGTTCACAGGACAAATACCTGGACATGAACTTTGCTGCAACCTTTATTATCTGGGACAGATTATTCGGGACATTTATTGAAGAAGATGAACGCCCGGTATATGGACTCACAACAGGCATTGAAAAGAAGCTCGATCCCATTTACCTGAACTTTCATGAATATTATGATATACTGAAAGACATGCGCGGCGCCAAGACCCTTAAGGAAAAGCTATTT
Source organism: Sphingobacteriaceae bacterium (assembly GCA_036402155.1). Taxonomy (GTDB): domain Bacteria; phylum Bacteroidota; class Bacteroidia; order Sphingobacteriales; family Sphingobacteriaceae; genus DASWTL01. Next base: position 2,040 of record DASWTL010000024.1, read on the forward strand.
TATCTGACGGCAAGTCCGGCTAAGATTGCAAAGCGAAGGAAGAGTAGTTAGTAGTGAGTACGGAGTATTTAGTATTTAGATAACCATTCAATTTTTAAACCCCTTCAACCTTTCAATGAGGATTGAGTACGGAGTACTGAGTATTTAGATACCCTTACAACTTTTTAAACCTTTTCAACCCCTTCAACCAATAACTCAATAACCTTTTCAATGAGTACAGAGTATTTAGTATTTAGATATACGTTTCAACTTTTCAACCTCTTGAACTTTTTCAACCCCTTCAACCAATCACCAGTAACCCAATAACCAGTAACCCAATAACCATTAACCAATAACTCAATAACCAAATAACCCAATAACCAATTTACAAATCATTTAATATTTTTGTCCATGCGAAAATTAAAGATGGACGAGCTTAACCGTGTGGATGTAACCGAATTTAAAGCTCAGCCCAAGCTCCCTGTGGTTCTGGTATTGGATAGTGTAAGAAGTCTGCATAATGTCGGTTCTGTTTTTCGCACGGCAGATGGATTTGCTGTAGAACAGATCATCTTATGCGGAATTACCGGACAACCTCCGCACCGGGAAATAGAAAAAACGGCTTTAGGGGCAACGCAGTCGGTTAGCTGGAATCATTATGAAGACATAACCATCGCGCTCCAGAATTTAAAAAACGACAATTATCATATTATCGCCTTAGAGCAGGCGTCGGGCAGTGTTATGCTAAACGATTTTAAACCGGAAATCTCTAAGAAGTATGCTTTAATTCTTGGGAACGAAGTAAACGGAGTAAGCGAAGCGGCGATGCAAATGATCGATACGTGTGTTGAAATACCCCAGTTTGGAACCAAGCATTCCTTTAACGTGGTAGTTTCGGCAGGAATTGTGCTGTGGGATTTATTTTCGAAACTTTACAAGTAGGCGTCAGACACTTTTAGCTAAGGTGTCAGACACTTCAAAAGTGTCAGACACCTAATTTTATACTAATATGGTGAATTCACAAAGCTCAAAGCATCTTTTGCAGGCAGAGCGGAATATCCCATTAAATACTCATCAACTTTACGGGCAGCTTCACGGCCTTCTGAAATGGCCCAAACCACCAATGACTGTCCGCGGCGCATATCACCGGCAACAAAAACTTTCTCTACACTCGTGCTGTAATGCTCTTCTGTAGCCTTTACATTGCCCCGATCATCCAGTTGTACGCCCAATTGTTCAAGCATACCATTAAATTGAGGATGTACAAATCCCATCGCTAACAGCACAAGCTGCGCTGGTATTTCACGCTCAGTTTCCTCAAGAATTACCGGTTTTATCGGACGTCCGTATTTATCGGTTTCCCAAAGTACATCCGTTACCTTCAATGCTTTCAGATTGCCGTTCTCATCTCCAATAAATGCTTTGGTATTTATAGACCACACCCGTTCGCAACCTTCTTCATGAGAGCTTGTTGTTTTTAAGATCATCGGATACGTTGGCCATGGCATGGCATCTGTTCTGCCAGCAGGTGGTTGTATCAAGAATTCAAACTGCTGTATCGAACCAGCATGCTGACGGTTTGAAGTACCCACACAATCTGATCCGGTATCACCACCTCCAATAACAATAACATCCTTTCCTGTAGCTAAAATCGGTTCGTCAGTAAAAGCGATATTGCTAACGTTCTTATTTTGCTGCTTCAGAAAATCCATGGCGAAGTGCACGCCTTTTAAATCCCGACCCGGTATTGGGAGATCGCGAGGGATAGTGGATCCACCTGAAAGCACTACGGCATCAAACTGTTCCAGAAGCTCTTTTGCATCAATATCTTTACCTATCTCGGTATTGCATTTAAATACAACCCCTTCTTCCTGCATAATCGCAATACGACGGTCGATAACTGATTTTTCCAGCTTGAAATCCGGAATACCATATCTCAACAGACCACCGGGCAGATCATCACGCTCAAAAACAGTAACCAGGTGACCCGCTTTATTCAACTGGGCCGCAGCAGCCATACCAGCAGGACCAGAACCTACAATGGCTACCGTTTTACCGGTACGAAGTCCGGGCGTTACAGGTTTTACATATCCTTTAGAATACGCTATCTCAATAATGTGTTTCTCAATTTCTTCAATAGTAACCGGTGGTTTGTTAATACCTAAAACACATGCCGCCTCGCAGGGCGCCGGGCATATTCTACCAGTAAACTCAGGGAAATTATTGGTTGAAGTTAAAATATCATACGCTTCCTCCCACTTTGCATTATATACAGCATCATTAAACTCCGGAATCACATTGCCAAGCGGGCAGCCCGAATGACAAAATGGTATACCGCAATTCATACAGCGGGCAGATTGATGATTTAATTCACTTTCACTATATAATCCAACAAATTCGTTATAGTTCTGAACACGTTTTGAGGGTGCAATTTTTGGGGGAAGTTCCCGACCATATTCTTTAAATCCTGTTATTTTTCCCATTATCTGGTCACTTGAGTTTGAGTATACACTCGTTTGAAATCTTTTGGAAACACTTTAATAAAATGAGCTGACTGCTGTGCCCAATCGTCAAGAATATATCTTGCTACCTGGCTTTCAGTGAGTTTGTAATGCTTATTTAATAAACTCAATATCTCTTGCTCATCACTGTTATCAAGCGGATCAAGGTCAACCATTTCTGCGTTGCAGTTTAGCTGGAAAGATTGTCCGGGATCATAGATCCAGGCAATTCCACCGCTCATACCAGCTGCAAAATTACGCCCGGTCTGACCAAGAATAAGTACCCGGCCACCTGTCATGTACTCACAACCATGATCTCCAACACCTTCCACTACTGCTGTAGCACCTGAATTCCGGACCGCAAAGCGCTCCCCTGCCTGTCCGCGTACAAAAAGTTCACCTGATGTAGCACCGTAAAGCGCCACGTTTCCAATAATTATATTTTCTTCCGGAACAAATGTTGCCTCTTTAGCAGGATAAATAGCTACCTGGGCACCTGAAAGTCCTTTACCCACATAGTCATTCGCTTCTCCTTCAAGCTCAAACGATAAGCCCTTGGTACAGAATGCAGCAAAACTCTGGCCCGCAGAACCCTTAAACTTGTAGTTTATGGTATTAGCAGGTAATCCGGCGGCATGATACTTCTTGGTAACCTCGTACGAAAGAATAGTTCCAACCGTACGGTTCGTATTCTTAAGTTCAAAGTTGGCAAACACCGGCTCTTTTGTCTCGATAGCCTTTTCAGCATGTTTTAAAAGCTGCCAGTCAATGGCTTCCGTTAGCCCATGATCCTGGTCTTCTGTATGATATGACTGTCCCTCTGTATTTGCAGGGAACAGTATGCCTGATACATCAATAGTTTTTGTTTTCCAATGCTCAATGCCGTCGCGCAGTTTTAATACCTGAGCCTGACCAACCATTTCATCAATTGTCCGGAAACCTAATTCCGCCATGATCTCCCTGAGCTCTTCTACCAGGAAATGGAACAGGTTCACTATATGTTCCGGTTTTCCGGTAAATAATTTTCTCAGTTCAGGATCCTGTGTGGCAACACCTACAGGACAGGTGTTCAAATGACACTTACGCATCATGACACATCCTCCGGCTACAAGGGCAGCAGTAGCAACACCCCATTCCTCAGCACCTAAAAGAGTAGCAATTGCAATATCACGACCGGTTTTTAGCTGTCCGTCTGTTTGAAGCACAACACGGCTTCTTAATTTATTTTTTACCAGGGTTTGATGAGCCTCAGCCAAACCAAGCTCCCAAGGAAGTCCTGCATGTTTGATAGAGCTGATCGGAGAAGCTCCGGTACCGCCATCATAACCTGCAATCAGGATCACATCCGCATGAGCTTTAGCCACACCTGCTGCAATAGTTCCAACGCCTGCCTTAGAAACCAGCTTAACGTTAATTCTGGCATGACGATTCGCATTTTTCAAGTCATGGATCAACTGCGCAAGATCTTCGATAGAGTAAATATCGTGGTGTGGCGGCGGAGAGATCAATCCTACTCCAGGAGTAGAATGTCTAACTTTTGCTATCCACTCATCTACTTTATGACCAGGAAGTTGTCCACCTTCCCCCGGTTTTGCCCCCTGCGCCATTTTAATCTGAAGTTCATCAGCATTGGCCAGGTAATTGGCAGTAACACCGAAACGGGCAGAGGCGATCTGTTTGATGGAGGATCTCATAGAATCCCCATTTTCCATCTTCTGATACCGTATCTCATCCTCACCCCCTTCACCGGTATTGCTTTTTGCACCTATCCGGTTCATGGCAATAGCCAGGGTACTGTGAGCTTCGTGCGAAATTGAACCAAATGACATCGCACCGGTTGCAAATCGTTTTAATATATTTTCTGCCGGTTCTACCTCATTTATAGAAATAGATGCACTCTGCGGAACAAAATCAAATAACCCTCTCAGCGTATATCCCTTACTTGTCTGATCATTTATAAGTTCTGCATACTTTTTATAAATGGAATAATCATTTGTACGGGTAGAATGCTGAAGAAGATGAACGGTTTGCGGATTGAACAAATGCGCTTCACCTCTTCTCTTCCACTGATAAATTCCACCTTCAGGCAGCAGCTTAACATCCGGCATGGCCTTACCGAAACCTACATGATGTTTATGCAGCGCTTCCATAGCAATTTCATCCAGACCTAATCCTTCTATGCGGCTTACCGCGCCGGCAAAGTACTTATCAACAACATCTTGTCTGATACCCAGAATTTCAAAAACCTGCGATCCGTGATATGACTGAAGGGTGGATATTCCCATTTTAGAGAATATTTTCAACAGCCCGTCGCAAATAGCTTTCTTGTAATTCTTACGAAGGGCCGGTGTGCTTAACTCAGTATCTACCTTGCCCTCAGCTTTTAGCGTTCTGATAGTTGCAAGCGCCAGATACGGATTAATTGCCGTAGCACCGAACGCCAGTAAACACGCAAAGTGATGAACTTCCCATACGTCTCCGGCCTCGGCCACTATACCCACTTCTCCACGAAATCCTTTACGGATAAGATGATGGTGAACAGCAGAAACGGCCAGCAAAGATGGAATCGGTGCATGCTCAGAGTCAATTGCACGGTCAGATAATATTAATACTTCAAATCCATCCTGAACTGCATCTTCTGCATACCGGCATAGCCGTTCAATACCTCTTTGAAGGGATCCCGGCTTACCATCAGCTTTGAAGTAGGTTTGCAGCGTTTTTGAATGGAACATTCCGGTATCAATACTACGCAGCTTTTCCAGTTCATCACTTGCAAGAATCGGGTTTTCCAACGCAACGCTATGACAATGCATCTGGTCTTCATCCAGAATATTACCATTATTACCCAGGAAAACAGCAAGACTCATTACCAGGCGTTCCCTGATCGGGTCGATCGGCGGGTTAGTAACCTGGGCAAAGAACTGTTTGAAGTAACTGGAAATATGCTGTGGTTTATCTGACAGAACGGCTAATGGCACATCGGTTCCCATAGAACCGATCGGTTCTTTACCATCTAATGCCATTGGCTTTATTATAGCCTCAATATCTTCACGGGAGTAGCCGAATACCTGCTGATATCTGAATACCGATTCTGAAGATAGATGGGTAAACATGACTCTTGGCTCAGCCAGATCCTCCAGACGGATCTTATAGTTTTCAAGCCAGTTACCGTAAGGTTGCTGTGAGGCTATTTTATGTTTGATCTCATCATCTGAGATAATTTTTCCTTCTTCAATATCAACAAGGAACATTTTACCTGGCTGAAGACGGCCTTTGCGAATAACTGTGCTTTCATCAATAGGCAATGCACCTGCTTCTGAAGCTACGATCACACGGTCATCATTCATGACCACATATCTTAACGGACGTAATCCATTCCGGTCAAGTAGTGCGCCGATCAGTTTTCCATCTGTAAATGTAATTGCCGCCGGACCATCCCATGGCTCCATCAATGTGGCATGGTATTCGTAAAATGCCTTTTTAAGCGGATCCATCTGCTCGTCACCATCCCATGCCTCGGGAACAAGCATCATCATGACATGCGGCAAAGAGCGTCCGGCATGAAACAGCAATTCCACAACATTATCTAAACAGGCTGAATCTGATTGATTATTATCAATTACTGGCAACAGCATGGCCATCTCTTCATCAGTAAAATAAGGAGAGGCGAATGATCTTACAGTGGAATAAAACCAGTTTAAGTTTCCGGTTAAGGTATTGATCTCACCGTTATGTGCTATAAAGCGGAATGGCTGAGCCAACCGCCATGAAGGC
>DASWTL010000025.1:0-1610 GCA_036402155.1 Sphingobacteriaceae bacterium
AAACGCTGCTCGATGTGAATATCGATCAGGATGGGAAAGTATATCTATTAAACCGCAGATAGTATTCGAACAAATCATGAAAAATTTAAAAGCATTAACTTTTTTAATGGCTATGCTATGCCATTTTTATGGGGCAAATAGCCAAACAACTCAGACAACTAGTCTTGGGAAAATAATTTCTGTTGATTATAAAAACCTGCGGCTGAAGGAAATTCTGAACGATCTTTCCGGAAAATACAACCTTCAGTTTTCTTACAGTAATGAGCAGGTGCCGCTTGATAAAAAGATGTCTTTACACGCCGTTAAAAAACCTGTAAACGTTATCCTTGACCAATTATTAAAGCCTGCCGGCCTTAATTACACTGTAATAGGTAACCAGATTATATTAAAACCGGCCAGAGCGCGCACAGAAACAGAAGCACAAGTGTTATTTCAAACTATTCGCGGTATAGTAACTGATCTGGAAACGAAGCTCCCGTTACCGGGTGTAAATATCGCTCTGAAAACGGTTGACCCCGTGGTTTATGTTACCACCAACGAGAATGGGGAGTTTAGAATTCCTAAAGTAGCTATTGGTCGTCACGATGTCGAGTTTTCTTACACTGGCTATAAGAAGCATTCTCTGAGCGGCCTGTTGATAGGTTCTGGCAAAGAGGTGGTGCTGAATATTCAGTTGAAAGAATCGTCAACCATGCTTAATGCAGTGGTAATAACCGACAAGAGCAACCACCGGCAGGCTTTAAATGAAATGGCAACAGTAAGTTCGCGATCATTTTCTGTAGAGGAGACCAATCGGTATCCGGTTAGCTGGTTTGATCCTGCCCGCATGGCGTTAAATTTTGCCGGAGTAAGTTCTGATTCTGACATCAGCAACGACATTGTTGTACGCGGAAACTCTCCCAAAGGGTTATTATGGCGGCTTGAAGGCGTTGAAATTATCAATCCCAACCACTTTGGTGAAGAAGGCAGCTCGGGCGGAGGAGTAAGTATGATTAGTTCTAACATGCTGGCAACGTCTGATTTTTTTACCGGTGCTTTTCCTGCCGAATATGGGAATGCATTATCAGGAGTGTTTGACCTTCAATTTCGCAAAGGAAATACGGAAAAACGTGAAAACACGGTAATGGTTGGAATTCTGGGGACTGAGGTCTCAACAGAGGGTCCATTTAAAAAGGGAAGCAAAGCATATTATCTGGTTAATTACCGGTATTCCACACTGTCATTATTAGACAAAGCGGGTGTGAATCCGGTTCCTGATGGTTCTGTGCCGGTATACCAGGACATTGCCTTCAATCTGAATTTTCCATCAAAAGCCGGAACTTTTTCCTTATTCGGTCTGGGAGGAATAAGCAGTCAGGATAATGAAGCAGAACGCGATTTTACCAAATGGGATGAGCTTTCCGATAAGTTTGACCGGGAATATAGCTATACTTCGGGGTCGGCAGGTATTAAACACCTGAAGATAATCAATGACAGAACGTACCTGAAAAATATTATCTCAGCATCCTACAGTAGGGTGAGCGATCAGTCAGATACGTTGAACAACGATTATGTGCGATCTGTTTACGGGCGGGATACGTATGAAAATAATTCTTTTACCTATTCGGGGA
>DASWTL010000026.1:0-7748 GCA_036402155.1 Sphingobacteriaceae bacterium
TCACTTCCATTCCCACGGCTTCGGCTTGTACCAAAAGCTGATTTGTTGTTTTTAGCTCAAGATTATGAAGCCTTGACTTTTTGGGTACTTTTTTGTTAAGAAAAAAGTACCTAGGCCAACCGGCGGCCATGAGCCGGACTAACAATCATCTTATCATTAACATTTAAAAACAATCATTAATGCCCTCTCTGCCGGGCAGGCATGTTACTTTTTACTGGCAAAAAGTAACCAAAAGCCCTATGCTTTCCGAAGGTGACTCCACACATTGCCTCCCACATTTAGTATCAGCACAGGCTGGTTTTGTTTAGCTGTTGTGGTTTATGAAGGGTTCCGGGGTGAGAAGCACAAAACACTATGCCTTTCCCGCCCACTGGCTTTCACCTGATACTAAACCTACCTGTCACTGACGGAAAGCATGCATAGCGGCTAGCATCATTATGCTAAGAAGATTGTTTTAATAAAAACCTTTTAGCACTGCATTGTTCGCTTTGCATGGGAGCGGCATCATAATGTTGAGCGTTAAGAACCTGCATGAGCTTCCCGCTTTCAAAACGAAACGAATAAGCTCATGCAAGCTTCATGGCCATAAAAAACAATACAAACTAATGAAAAATAACAAATCAGCTTTGTAGTACCTCACAACTTTGCAGACAGTCAAGCAAGGCGGCGAAGTGTTGCACTTCCATTTATAACCTTACTCCACTCCCACGCCCGCCCGTGCCGGAACGGACGGGGCTTCGGCTTGTACATAAAGCTGATTTGTTGTTTTTAGCTCAAGATTATGAAGCCTTGACTTTTTGGGTACTTTTTTGTTGAGTGGCTGTTGCACAACTATGTGGTCTTCTCCTACTTTGTGTTATTCTTATTGGACACGTTGGATTATTGATTGCTAAGAGAGTATCAATTATAACCAGTGAAATTCAGAGAATGGGCTTGCAGGAGCAATCCTGAGTCCTTTAAGCATCGTTTTAAGGTTTTTCCAATATTGCCTGATGACTTATATTTCAGCATCTTCTTTAAGTTATAAGCTACCGCTGCAAGAGTAAGACATTTATTGGCCTGATTGAGGCCTTTTGCATTCACCTTTTTTATCCCCAGATAATTCACTAGCGTCCCGATTACCGGCCCAACAGTACTTTGCCGCAATTTCATAAGCCTTCTAGCTTTTCTGGTTTGCATTCTTACATGCATCCGGTCATAATAAGGTTTTTCTACGGTTTCTTTAATAATCACTCTTTTCTGCTTGGCCTTATAAGCAAAACACTCACCTTTGATAGGGCACTGCGTACAATTTTTTCCACCTGTCATGTATTGTTTCATCCAGTAACCTGCCACCAAATAGGTTCCCATGTAAGAGACTTTGACGCCATGAATACATTCATAGTAGTCTCCTTTTGCATGATATGTAAAGCCCTTTCTTTCGTAATTAAACTGCCCTCTGTTAGGTATGTACCCGGTTATTTTGTTTGCTTCAAGTGCTTTTAATGCATCTGCACTGCTATATCCTTTGTCGGCAATAATCTCTTCCAGTTGTAACTCATTCTCACGTAGATTATTCTTTGTTTTTAATAGTACAGTAGACAGACATTCGCTGTCCCGTTTATCTGCTGTAAAAGCTTGAATATGTGTAATCATGTGAGAGGCAGTATCTACACTGACTTGCCCCAGGTAATTTAAAGCGGTGGCTTTACCGGGTTTTACCGACATCCGTGCATCAGGATCCGAGGGGCTATAGTGAGTATCGTTACTGGGATTTTTTTTAGGTTTAAGATCAGAATATGGTTCTTTTGATTCTGGTGCCAGTTCTTTTATGGTCGTTGCTTTTGCTTCTGATTTTTCTTCAGTATTGTCTTTTAACTCCTTGCTGTAAAGGTCAGCATCCTCCATTATTTCCTTTTCCACTAAACTATCTAATGATGCGTTAGCTTTTACAAAGAACCCATCAATGGCCTGTCTCCGTCCGGATATCATCCCCAGGTGAACGCATTCTTTTAATACCCTTTTGAATAGATCCGTAAATATATGTTCCCCATATAATTGGCGGGTTCTGCTCAAGGTGCTGTGCCAGGGAAGTTCCTCATCTATATCATAACCTATAAAATAAAGAATATCGAGACGTAAGCGAGCAACTTCAATGATCTTCCTGTCGCTATTAATATTTTCAAGATAGCCAATTAGCATCAGTTTCATAAATACTACCGGATCCAGGCTTTTTTGCCCTTCTGAACCATAATACTCAGCAGTTGATTTATATAGAAAACGGAAATCAAGACGTTCAGCTAATCGTCTGTAAAAGTTATCTATTGGAACATGGTTGGACAGCTGAAAAGTGACAAATAATTTTTCCTGATAGGTCTTTTTTCCTTGCATAAACTAATTTAATACCTATCTAAGCCTCAACAAATTTGCTCTTTTCCACATGTGTTAGTTGTGCAACAGCCACTTAACAAAAAAGTACCTAGGGCTTCCCGCGCCCATGAGCGGGACTAACAATCATCTTGCTACTAATTTTAAAAAAACATTTTTACTTTGCCTCATTGCCGGCAGGCTTAGTCCTTTCCCTTGGATGGAAAGGACCAAAGATCATATGCTTTCCGAAGGTGACTCCACACATTGCCTCCCACATTTAGTATCAGCACAGGCTGGTTTTGTTTAGCTGCAGTGGTTTATGAAGGGTTCCGGGGTGAGAAGCACAAAACACTATGCCTTTCCCGCCCCACGGGCTTTTTTCTGATACTAAACCGGGCTGTCACTGACGGAAAGCATGCATGGCGGCTAGCATCTTTATGCTAATGAAATAATTTTTATTTGAAAACCTTTTAGCACTGCATTGTTCGCTTTGCACGAGCGCTATGCAACCACTCATATTTCCAGTATCCTAACCGACGGAGGTTTGTGGCTTCCCGCAGTAAAATAAAAACTCAAATAAGCTATTATACCCGGATGTCAACGCGCTAAAATGCTGGAATTTGAAGCATTGGTCTGATTAACCTGTTCAATATCAGGCGATGTGATCATGTATTCATTCATTTCTCTGATATGTTCTTTCTTACCCTGAAGCTCCAGCGTAACAATAAGCGCCTGATCTAATTTAGCCAGCTGTCTTCTGCGAGACTTCAGTTTTCTGGATTTAATTTCCGTCTCTAACACCTCAAGCTGACGAATATCAGCATATCTGAATTTAATGATAAAGTTTTCACGCTGATTAATAAGCCCTATAAACCCTTCAATATAATTAAAAACCGAAAGTATAAAGAGAACCACTACTGAGAGCAGAAGCGCCAGTTGATAATGCCCTATCCCCACCACCATACCGATTGCAGCAGCAATCCAGATCACTGCTGCGGTAGTTAAGCCTGAGATTGATATATTATCTTTAAATATAACACCGGCACCTATAAACCCGATTCCGGTAATAATATTAGCAGCAATCCTGTCATCGGTATTATTGCCCGCATTTGCAGAAACCATGGTATATATGGTAGATCCCAGACATATCAGAATAATGGTTCTGAATCCGGCCGTTTTATTGCGGTATTCACGCTCAAAACCAATCATGCCACCACACACTACCGAGACCACGATATGCAATATCTTCACTGAACTAATTTCCATAATCAGAAAATTTTTCCCGGATTTAATATCCCTTTCGGATCAAATACTCTTTTTATGCCACGCATCAGATCCATATGCAAGTTACTATATTTAATAGACATAAATTCCCTTTGAACTAAGCCAATACCATGTTCTCCGGAAATAGTTCCGCCGAGAGCCACAGTCAGATCAAAGATCTCCCTGATCCCCAATTTTAGTTTTTCATTCCAATCCTCATCACTCATCGCACCTTTAAGAATATTTACATGCAGATTGCCATCTCCGGCATGCCCGTAACAAACGGACTGGAATCCATATTTCTTTTCAATATCCTTTATGCCATGAATTAAACGAGGCAATTCTGCCCGGGGCACTACGGTATCTTCTTCTTTATATATGGAATTTGATTTAATGGAAAGGGGCATTACCCGTCTTATCCTCCATAGATCGTCCTTTTGGCGAGCCGTATCGGCAAACAGAACTTCGCTGCAACCGTTGGCTTCAAGCACAGCATTTATACCTTCGCACTCGGCATATAATGATTCCAGGTTATCCCCGTCTACTTCAATCAGCAAAAACGCTTCAGCATCATCTTTCAAATCAAATGGAATGTGATCATATTCTATGACCCATTCAACTCCCCTCCTTTCCATAAATTCAAGGGCTGAAGGTATAATACCGGACCTGAAAATAGCAGAAACCGCAGCACATGCCTGCTCATTATCCGGGAATGAAGCCATCATCAAAACATCCGCTCCGGGCCGTGGTATCAATTTCAAAACAGCTTTTGTAACAATACCCAGGGTACCCTCCGCTCCGATCATTAATTGAGTAAGATTATATCCCGCGGCATACTTCAAAGTATTCGCCCCGGTCCAGATAATATCGCCGGAAGGCAATACAACCTCCAGATTGAGAACATACTCCCGGATGGTCCCATACTTAACCACACGCGGTCCTCCGGATCCATGAGCGATATTACCACCAATAAAACAAGAACCTTTACTTGAAGGATCAACCGGATACAACAGATCTTTTTCTGCTACGGCATTAATAAATTCCTCGGTAATAACGCCGGGTTCAACCACAGCCTGCAGATTTCGCTCATCGATCAGAATAATTTTGTTAAACCGCTCCATGGAGATCAGCAACCCGCCATGAACAGCCAATGCACCGCCACTTAAACCGGTACCGCCTCCGCGTGGGGTTACCGGAATATTATATTCAGTACATAATTTCAATAAGGATGCTACCTGATCGGTAGTTCCCGGTTTTACTACAGCTTCAGGATAATAATGCAGATCCTCGGTCTCATCATGGGCATAACGCTCCATCTGATCATGCGTTATAAAAATATTTTCAGCCCCAACTATAGTGGTAAATTGGTTAATCAGTTCTGAATTTATCGAATTAAACATGGTATTACCGGCTAAAATTGAGCTCAATCAGTGAGTTATGCACTTCGGCGGCAAGAGGGGGATGTAATTTTCTGATTACGATGCGGATACGGATAACAGACAAAAATTCATGCCTGATCTTTTCAAGTATGCCATGAGCAACTGTTTCAAGCAACTTCCGCGGTATTGCCATTTCTTCTTCAGCAATACGTAATAAACGTTCATAATTTACTGTTCGCGAGATATCCTCATACCCGTCATCTTTAACCTCTGTCTCCGTTTCGATATCAAGCAGATATTCATTCCCCAACAATTGTTCCTCAGGATAGAAACCGTGATATGAAAAAAACCGAACACCTTCCAATGCTACCTTTTGCCTGATGTTTGCCATCCGTAAAAATAGATTTTTTGCTCTGATTTATTTGCACATCCATGATAGAATTAGAGACCATTAATCGGTTTGATGCCATAACTCTGACACTTTGTTTTATTACATTTGATAAAACCTTTAACTATGTCTGACCTTACCCCTAAGTCTGAAAACAGGTCTGGTAAAAAAGACTTGTACGAATCGCCTGATTACTATCAGATTGATGAATTACTCACAGAAGAACACCGGTTGATACGGTCGACCGTAAGGGAGTGGGTTAAAAAAGAACTGTCTCCGGTAATTGAAGACTATGCGCAGCGGGCTGAATTTCCCAAACACCTGATTTCCGGCCTGGCAGATATCGGGGCTTTCGGCCCCACCATACCAGTGGAATATGGGGGCGCTGGCCTGGATTATATTTCGTATGGGATAATAATGCAGGAACTGGAGCGGGGAGATTCCGGGATCAGGTCAACAGCGTCTGTACAGGGCTCGCTGGTGATGTATCCCATATTAACATATGGATCGGAAGAACAGAAAAGAAAATACCTGCCTAAGCTTGCCTCTGGCGAACTTATGGGATGTTTTGGACTCACTGAACCCGACTTCGGATCAAATCCATCCGATATGGTAACCAGATTCAAAGATGCCGGAGACCATGTACTACTCACAGGATCAAAAATGTGGATATCGAATGCCCCTTTTGCTGACATTGCAGTGGTTTGGGCAAAAGATGAGAACGGAGAGATCCATGGCCTGCTGGTTGAACGCGGAATGGCCGGGTTTACTACACCCGAAACGCATAATAAATGGAGTCTGCGGGCCTCTGCTACAGGAGAGCTTGTATTCGATAATGTTAAAGTTCCGAAAGAAAACATTTTTCCGCATACAAAAGGAATTAAGGGGCCTTTGGGTTGCCTGAATCAGGCACGATATGGTATTGCATGGGGAGCCCTTGGCGCAGCAATGGATTGCTACGACACTGCCTTACGATATTCAAAAGAACGAATCCAGTTTGGCCGGCCGATCGGCGGATTTCAGCTCCAGCAGAAAAAACTTGCGGAAATGATCACCGAAATAACCAAGACCCAGCTGCTTATCTGGCGCTTGGGTGTGTTAAAGAATGAAAACCGGGCAACTGCGGCTCAGATATCAATGGCCAAAAGAAACAGTGTGGTAACCGCATTGACCATAGCGCGCGAAGCCAGGCAAATACTAGGCGGAATGGGAATTTCCGGGGAATATTCGATCATGCGGCATATGATGAATCTTGAATCAGTAATTACATATGAAGGAACGCATGATATTCACCTCCTGATAACAGGTATGGACATCACAGGACTTAATGCATTCACATAAATACTGTCGCAATATTACCCAAATCGTAAAAAAATAACTGTTATTATAAGATAATTGCAACAAAACCGACAATTCATCGTAAAACTATAATATCAAAATTATAGCTTTATGACATACAACAGATTAGGGGAAGCGGTAGAACGATTTTCTATTGCTATTAAACATGCTATCGGTGTACTTCCAAAAGAAAGCCTTGTTGCCTATTTTGCCAGTACACAGGACATCAATCTTCAGGAAATTTTAAGCGTTTCTGAGCAGATGGAAGAATATGAGTTATGTGATGTGATTGCCCGGGCGCAAAAACAACGCATGATCTCGTATCGTAACGGCTATTAAAATGGTCTGAAGTTAGATGTGAAATTAATTAATAATACATTTTTCCTAAGGCAATGGGCAGCCTCAAAGAAAATAAACAGAATTATTTTTTATTACTTAAAACTTTCCTGTTAAATTATACTTAATTTCATAAAAAACTTTATTTAAATGAACATTTTTATTGCCAGTCTTCCCTTTCAATTAGAAGAAAGTGATATCAAAGAACTCTTTGAGGATTATGGAGAGGTTACCTCTGTAAAATTAATTACCGACCGGGAAACCGGACGGAAACGCGGTTTCGGATTTATCGAAATGCCTAATGAAGAAGAAGCGCTAAGCGCGATCAAGGCTATGGATCAAACCGAGATCTATGAAAGAACTATTTCAGTTACCCAGGCTGAGGACAGAAAATCAGGCGGTGGCGGAAACAGAGGTGGCGGATTTTCGCGTGGCGGAGGTGGTGGTGGCTATAATAAAGGCGGGTACAATAAAGGTGGCTACGATCGCGGCGGGAGTGACAGAGGATATTAATCGATTTTACATATAAAATATTTTATAGAGCCGGGGGAACTCCGGCTTTTTTCATTAGGGTAATGCCAGAATTAAAAAAAGCGCTATTTCAATACTGCTTACAATATGCAGAAGACAAAATAAAGAACGCCAAAGATGCGATAACATCGGCAAGAGATGCGTCTGCCAATGATACTAAAAGC
>DASWTL010000027.1:0-4641 GCA_036402155.1 Sphingobacteriaceae bacterium
GGTTATCAGCTTCTACCAGTTTTACGATCACGGTTGAGTCAGCTGCCACACTCACTGAGGTGATCAGGATCAATTCAGGTGGGGGCAATATCCAGTTCGGGAATGAAGTATGGACTGCAGATCAATTTTTTACCGGTGGATCCAGCTCAACTTATACCACTTCAACAGCCATAAGTAATACCGCCAATGACATTCTCTACCAGTCAGAACGATATGGTGATATCAGTTATAGTATTCCAGTTCCCCAGGCCGGTGAATATACTGTGGAATTACACTTTGCGGAGATCTATTTTCAAAGTGCCGGTTCCAGGATATTTAATATTAATGTGGAAAATGGGCAATATACACTACCGAATGTAGATCTCTATAAAGATCATGGAGGCACATTTAACGCTGCTGTAATCAAGGCAGAGAGCATCCAGGTAAATGACGGAATATTGAATATTGATTTAACCCCCTTGATCAATAACGCAAAAATTTCAGGAATTGCTGTTTTTAAACAATCTGCAATGGATACGGCTGAAACCGTTACAATAGCTTCATTATCCCCCTCTAACCTGACAATAAATAAGGGACCTAAACTCAGCAACTTCGATTCAATGGTACTTTACCCAAACCCCGTTCAAAAAAGTTTTTCATTGAAATTAAAAATAAACCAGAGTAGCCAATGGAAATTTGTTCTTTATAGTATTGCAGGAGAGGCTACTCCTTTGCTATCCTATAATTTTGAAGAGGGCATACAAACTGTTAATTTTGATCTGTACCCATTCAATTTAATTCCTGGCATTTATCACTTATTAATCACTAATAATTTGAATGAGCGAAAAACAATTAAGTTAATTATTGAAGATAAATTGAGTACGTATTAGGGCAACTACTGAAATCAAATGATATCACGCATCAAAGCGCATTATAATAGTACTTAGAAAATACCACCATTGAGACTAAGGATTTCAATACAAAGCCAAATATTTCAAATTAAAGAATAATTAGTTTTTCATGTAGCATTTCTTAACTATTAATCGTATAGGCGAATATGCTCATGAAATTTCTTTCCTGATACCTGGTACTCGCTCCGGATTTTAATAATCTTGAACGGGAGTTGACTAGAAATGAATATTACGATAACCAAACGGTGCATCCACTTAATAATATAAAAGAATGAGACGAATTTCAAGTATTCTAATGCTTACAACAATGATTGGGTTTAGTGCCTTGATTTCTTGCACGAAAGACGATGATCCAGCCAAAAATAAATGTAATGTATCAAATCCTGTTGAAGAGATAAGTTGGCTAAAAAAGGAAATCGATAGTCTAAAAAACGATGAATATTCGTATTATGTTATAGCCGTTTATAAAGGAGAGACAGTATTCATTAATGGTAACTGTAATCCTTCTGTTAATTACATGTCTCTCGTAAAGAACTGCAACGGCGACACTTTAGGTTATGCAAATGCTTTGGACAATGAATTATCAGATAAAAGAATAATCTGGAAATCCGAAAATTACAAATGTACGCTCTGATATGCCATGCGGGTATATGGTATTTTTTAATAAGATAAGTGTACAACCGTTACCATGCTACCATTGAGCTACCTGTAACCCAGTTTTTCAAGTCTGACCGAAGCTAAATTAACTATCGATTGGTTAAGTTACTTGAAAGGGAGCAACGGTATGCGATGCAAATGTCAATCTTTTAACACTTCCCGGGCTATTACGATCTTCTGAATTTCAGAAGTACCCTCTCCTATTGTACATAATTTGCTATCGCGATAGAATTTTTCAACCGGAAAATCTTTTGTATATCCATATCCGCCAAATATTTGAACGGCTTCTGTTGCAGTTCTTACTGCCACTTCTGAAGAAAAGTATTTTGCCATTGCAGATTCCTTTGTCACGCTTTCACCACGGTTTTTCAAATCCGCCGCCTGCCGTATTAATAGTTCTGCGGCCTCTATTTCAGTAGCCATATCGGCCAGTTTGAATGATATTCCCTGAAAATTACTTATCGGCTGGCCAAATTGGTGACGTTCTTTGGAATAAGAAACTGCGGCTTCAAATGCACCTTTGGCAATACCTAAAGCCAGGGCAGCTATTGAAATACGCCCGCCATCCAATACCATCATGGCCTGCCTGAAGCCGTCCCCCTCATTACCCAATAGATTTTCTTTAGGGACCCTGCAGTTGTCGAAGATTAATTCTGTAGTTTCCGAAGCACGCATCCCCAACTTATTTTCTTTCTTCCCATGGGTAAAGCCGGTTGTATCTTTTTCAATCACTATGGCTGATATACCTGAGGAACTCCCCTTGTCTCCGGTACGTACCATCACCACAGCTATATGCCCTGATTTGCCATGGGTTATCCAATTTTTTGATCCGTTTATAACATAATGGTCACCATCCAAAACCGCAGTGGTATTCATACCCAGTGCATCTGAGCCGGTGTTCGCCTCTGTTAATCCCCAGACGCCTATCCATTCGGCTGAAGCCAGTTTAGGAAGCCACTTATGCTTTTGCTCTTCACTGCCAAAAGTCATGATGTGTCCGGTACATAATGAATTATGCGCTGCAACGGATAGTCCTATAGAACCGCAAACCTTTGATATCTCTACTATTACATTTATATATTCCTGATATCCAAATCCTGACCCGCCATATTCCTGAGGCACAAGTACGCCCATCAAGCCAAGTTCACCTAACTTTTTAAAGGTTTCAACCGGGAAGGTCTGTGCTTCATCCCATTCCATAACATAGGGCCTAATATGTTTTTCTGCAAAATCGTGTACCATTTGGGAAACCATGGACTGACTTTCTGTTGGAAAAAAATCGTACCCTGCATTTAATTCTGGTTGTGTTAACATAATTGAACAATAGCTTTCGGCAATTTAAGCATTTAGAATCAATGCCCTACCACATAACAATAATCAATAAAAAAGGATTGGGCTGCTGATAAATTTGGAGAACAAGCAATTACGGATAGGAAACCAATTTAAAGATATTATTCGAAAATGGCTTTAATCGGATATCACCTCCCAAAAAATCTAATGACACTATAAAAGAATAAGCAACCACTTCACCTCCCAGCTGCTGAATCAGTTTACTAGCCGCCTCTACAGTTCCTCCGGTAGCAAGAAGATCATCATGGACTAATATTTTTGATCCCAGATGAAAAGCATCTGTATGCATCTCAATTACAGCAGCCCCATATTCAAGATCATACTCTTGTTTAATTGTTAAACAAGGTAACTTACCAACCTTTCTTATAGGAACAAACGGCACCTGAAGTCGGTTAGCCAGCATCAATCCAAAAAGGAACCCTCGACTTTCAATCCCCGTTACAGCATCAACATGGATTCCGGCAAGCTGATCAACAAAGGCGTCGACCATTTCGGTACAAAGTTGCGGATCTTTAAGGACAGGTGTAATGTCTTTAAACATTATGCCTGGAGAAGGAAAATCAGGAATATCCCGTATAACGCGTTTGAGCTTTTCTTCGATCATCAAAATGTGATATATGGCTCAATTTTACGCAAAATCTCATCATTAAGAATGACTATCTTCTGCATATCATTCATCGAACTGAACCTTCCATGCTGTGACCGGTATTTAAGAATTGCATTCATCTGCTTATATGAAAGATATGGATGGCGTTTTAAATCCTCAAAAACAGCAGTATTTATATTTATCTTTTGAATAGCCATATCATCAACGCTAATCTGGTCTTTTATTGCAGCAAACATCAGTGAATCAATGCCATAAACTTCACGAAGCTGCTCTTTAGAATGAAAGCCGCCAAGCCGGGTCCTGTAACGAACAATACGCGATGCGAAAGCTGGGCCAATTCCACGAAGGGATTCAAGTTGTGATGAATCGGCTGAATTAATCTCAACAACCTTAACTGATAAAAAACTGCTTCGTTTTGAACTGGTTGTTGATTTCACTTCAACCCGTTTTTGTGGGTATGCATTCGGTATTTCTATGTAAGGTTCCAGCCTTGCATAATCCTGAGTTGAAATGGAATATATTTTCTTCAGGTCGTCTTTTTTAAAAAACTTGCCCCCTTTTGATTCGTAATTCTTAATTACCTGAATCTGCCGGCTAGTTAATCCCAGACGCTTCCACGATTCAACAGGCAGTCCATTGGGATTGAAACTAAAATATTCAGTTACCAGTTCTTTCTCTTCAATTTCATCTTTAAGATTTTTATAACTGCTATAGCCATCGGATAAGGTGGTTTCTGAAGCATAAAATTTCGAGATTTCCTTATCGAAAGCTGAAAAATCTTCATCTTCAGGCAAAAATATTTTCGAATAAACTGGTGGGATAATTATTACAAAAAAAATAAGCACACACAGTACCAGGATACCATTAAGTTCTTTTTTTGAAAAATTAAACCAGTCCTTTATATTCTTAAACATGAACTACATTAAGTTAATAAAATTAAAACTCTAAATTAAAATTCCAAAGAATTGCTTAAACAAAGCTTATAGTCGATTATTAAAACAAAATCTTTTTTTTAACGTAAGCTTATAATGAATTAAATTCTATATAAATTTAATTTAATGTATGAAAGTTCAGCTTTTGAAATATTTCTGGACAATACTCCTCACGTTTACTTTATGGGATGGTCATAGCCAGCAC
>DASWTL010000028.1:0-10418 GCA_036402155.1 Sphingobacteriaceae bacterium
AAGCTGATAGAAGATTTTACCAATGCTGAGAAACGAAGAAACACGGTTGAAAGTGATATTAAGGAAAATTATATTGTCAATCATCCGGGATCTCTTTTATCCGCATACCTCCTGTCACAGTCTGAAACAGACATATCTAAAAAACCGGCGCTTTATAATGATTTATATGAAAATCTGGCTGAAGAGATTAAGAAATCGAAATATGCCATAAAAGCCCGATCTTTAATTCAATCGGCATTAAAAAGAAATACGAAATTTCACCTACCGGATATTGAAGGGAAAATGCCTGATGGCTCCTCATTCAACCCGAAAATGATTAAAGGAAAAATTACATTAGTGATGTTTTGGGCGAGCTGGAACCAATTAAGCACCAATGATTTAGCGTCATTAAAATCTACCTATCAGAAGCTTAAACCCCGGGGATTTGAAATACTGGCTATTGCGCTGGATAAATCGCCCGAAAAATGGAAGAAATATATTAAAGACAACCAGTTAAACTGGCTTCATGTTTCCGATTTTAAGGGGGCTGCTTCTGAAAATATTACCAGCTTTAATAATAATAAGATCCCATATTACTTCCTTGTCGGACCGGATCTGCAAGTAACAGATCAGGATTTTCCGGTATCCAGTGTGGAGATCTATTTTAACGATCTTAAAAGCAAATCTAGAGCGAAATAACCTTATGCTTTAGAACCCCGAACACTTCATCTTCGTCTGTAAAGGAGATACAGAACTTGCCTGTGAACCGGCCAAATGCCGGAAGTATAGCCTGCTTTTCTCCAAAATAAAAACAGGGTAATGAAGCAGACTGGTGCCCCGCGCCTCTCAGTGTAATACCCGGATGAATATGCCCGCTAATAACATACTTATCAATTAATTGAAGCGATCCGGACTTTAATGGCTCATGTGTAAATAAGAACGGGCCCTGGTGGTATGTTTCTTCAATTTTAAACTTCAATTGCTCAAATAAGCTATTGTGTAAAATATCATGATTTCCCTTTACCAGAACCATTTCCACGTCTTTAAACAATTCCCGCCACATAACAAACCAGTCCCAATCGTTATTTAACTCGCTGTGAAAGAGGTCACCCAGAAAAATTATCCGTTTGGGTTTATACTTCCCAATCAGATCAGACAAAGTTGAAAGATCTTCCTGTTCAAGACTTTTAGGAATGGCGATACCGGATTTGCGAAAGTGTCCAACCTTGCCTAAATGAACATCAGCAACTATCAGTGTTTGTGTTTCCTGCCATATAATTGCCTTTTGAGGTAATAGCAAAAAGCTTTGTTCCTTGCACGAATAATTCAGGTCAACCGCATCTAACATCAACACAAATATAAAAGCCCTCCGGAACTTTCCGAAGGGCTTATAAATTAATTGAGATTATCTTTATCTACCCGGGAAACTAATAGTAACACGTGATCCATCTGCATCTAACCCATTTATACGGATCATCCCATCTCTGGAAGAGCCTAACGCTGCACTCACATCAGCGCTGCTATTCACCGCTTTTCCATTAATAGTAGTAATAATCAACCCCTGGGGTATATCATAACGGCTAAACAACCCGTCACCGGCAACACCTGATACCACAACACCTGAGGAGATATTATATTTTCTTTTTTGTTCAGCGCTAAGTGGAGAAAAGCTTGCCCCCAGGCTTTTAACGGTTGCCGCTTTATTGCTGGCTGCTAAAGCCAGTTGTTTGTCGGCGCGCAGGGTAACATTGATATTACGTTCTGCACCAGCCCTGACCAGGGTAACACCAATTTTATCACCCGGAGCATGTCTGCCTATCTGCTCCTGTAACTCTGCTGATGAGTTTACACGTACACCTGCAATTTTTGTAATAACATCATCCTTTTTAATTCCGGCAGCTGCTGCAGCACCACCTTCTATTACTGATGCAACGATAACACCTTGTGTTGTAGACAGTCCTTTTTCCTTAGCAATTTCAGCCGTAACATCACCAATAGAAACGCCAAGATATCCCCGCTGAACAGAACCGAACTTGATGAAATCATCCATTACCTTTTTGGCAAGGTTTACCGGGATAGCAAAACCATAACCTTCATAATTACCTGTTTGTGAAGCTATTGCGGCATTAATTCCTACCAGCTCACCTTTAGTATTTACCAGGGCGCCACCACTATTTCCGCGGTTTATAGCCGCATCTGTTTGAATAAATGCTTCTATCGGACGGCTATTAGCATCTGAACGGTCACCCAGGATCCCAATTGATCGTCCTTTTGCACTTACAATACCGGCAGTAACTGTAGATGTTAAATTAAATGGATTACCCACAGCCAACACCCATTCACCAACCTGCACATTATCAGAATTACCTAACTTAACTATCGGAAGATTGGAGCTGCTCACTTTAATTAAAGCAAGATCAGTATTTGCATCCGTACCAATAACTTTCGCTTCAAAAGAACGCTTGTCATTTAAAACAACTTCGATCTTATTCGCATTTTCCACCACGTGGTTATTGGTCATAATATAGCCATCCGGTGTAATTATAACACCCGATCCTGAAGCCATTTGTGGTCCCTGCGGTCTGCCACGGCGTCCAAAAAACTCCTCGAACATATCTTCCATCGGGTCGCCTCCTCCACGTCGCTGTGCTGATGTTCCCTCATAAGTAGTTTTTATATGAACAACAGCAGGTGTAGTTATTGCTGCTGCCTGGGTAAAATCCAGGTTATCGGCAGAAGAAATTGCCGGCATTGGATTATTGGCAAAATAAACCTTTTGTCTCTCTTCAAAGCTCAGGTTCTCCTGGTATTTATTTTCTATTAATTTATACGCTCCTATTGCCACTGCCCCTCCAATAAACGCAGTTAACAGGGTAAAACCAATTTTTCTCATATTTTCTTTCATACTATGAATGCTTTAATCTTATTAGTCAAAATTAATACCACATAAACGCTTTACAAAATTTTAAGGTACCTAAACCAGTGTTAAAAAATGTTAAACCCATTGATTGTCATTACCAATCTGGAAAAATAATCAGGCAAAAGCCCGAATGCTTCGAAATTCAGAAACTGTTTAAGGCGCAATTTTTGTAATTTTACCTGAAATTTTATTATGCTGAATTTTTTTAAATATCAGGGTACCGGTAACGACTTCATTCTTATTGACAACCGCATAAACCATGCCTATGAATATCCATTAGAGGTTATTCAACAATTATGCGATCGCAGATTCGGAATTGGAGCTGATGGAGTGATGGCTTTACAGAGTAAAGAAGACTATGATTTTGAAATGGTCTACTACAATGCCGATGGAAAAATCGGCAGTATGTGTGGTAATGGAGGCAGATGTATTGTTGCCTTCGCCAAACAACTGGGCATCATAACTACTGAGACTAACTTTCTGGCAGTCGACGGGCCTCATTATGCCAAAATTTCAGAATCAGGAGATTGGGTAAGCCTTCAGATGATCAATGTAGAAGAAATTTCTACAGATAGTGAAGCTTTCGTATTAGACACAGGGTCACCACATTATGTATCTTGCGTAACCGATCTTAAAAATAAAGATGTTTATCATGATGGTTATAACATCAGGTATAATCAAACCTATGCTGAAAAAGGGATTAATGTAAATTTCGTTGAAGACATGGGAAATCATTATTTCGTTCGCACGTATGAACGGGGAGTGGAAAATGAAACCTATGCCTGTGGCACCGGAGTAACCGCTGTAGCCATGGCTATGGCTAAAATGAAAGGCCTGAGCGGACAAATTAATACTCCAATTAGCGTTCTTGGGGGCCAGTTGAACGTACGGTTTGATTATGACGGCCTACGGTTTACTAATGTTTTTCTGGAAGGTCCGGCAACGTTTGTATTTGAAGGGACTATTAAAGTTTAGTTTATTAGGTTCTTTCAGATATTCTCTTGCTATGCAAAAAGATAGCCTCAATTGCATTGTTATAGTATTGTTATTTATTTAAAATATTTTCCATAAGCCCCGAATTCTCCTTACGTTTACCCTATTTGAAAATCTACCTTAGGGTTATTTTTTATTATTTACAATGTTAAGAGTTGATAGCAGCAAACCATGCATGCTGGTTTATTCGATATGCCGCCACGCATATTTAGGATTCCTGATTGAACCGCATATCGTTCAGTTAAATCCCGATGGCGGTTTTTCATTAACGCATCAACGTTTATTCAGTACAACAGCAGAAGAATTTTCAGGAATACTCGATGATGTTGATTATCAGCTTGTTAAACTTCTGGAAGAAACCGAGCAGGGACACATTATCAAGAGATTTTATAAAAAGCCTATCCGGCCACTTGAATACTTTTCTACCATTTATGATGAAAAGCTTCATGATGTGATCAGGCCCAAGATTGAAAAGAAGCTCGCGTCAGCCTTAAAACTACTGCATGGAAAAAAAATATTTGTCATGGGGAAGGAAGGCTGGCCGGTGGAGCGACAGCTGCAGATAGCTCCTCAAACCGCTTCTGTTCTATTTCATTTCAGACGTAATGAAACGGAAACCCGCTATTTCCCTACCATAAAATATGACGGGTACAGGATAGAGTTTATGTTTAAAGATGCCCAGATCATTTGTAACCAACCGGCATGGCTGTTATTAGATGACCACCTTTACCAATTTGATCAGGATATTGAGGGGAAAAAATTGCAGCCCTTCTTAAACAAACGGTTCATTTCCATACCTAAATCATCAGAAAAAAAATATTTCGAAAAGTTCGTCGCTCCGCTTATTGAGAAATATCACGTTTACGCCGAAGGACTGGAAATACGAACAGAAAAATATGATGCTGTTCCCATTCTTAAGGTACAATACATCCCCGGGGGGATATCCCAATTACAGCTATATTTCAGATATGGGGAATATGAGTTTCCGGCAGCCAGCGAACTGAAGGTAACTGTTAAAATGGAAAAAAATGGCGATGAGTATATTTTCCATCGTGTTAGGAGATCGCTGTCATGGGAGAAAGGAAAGATAGATGATCTGTTAAATATGGGCCTGACCAGAACAGGAGCTTTATTTTATAATCTGGAAGTAAGATCAGAGAATTCTGGCGAACCATCAGATGCTTTTACAGTGATCGACTGGTTAAACAGCAACCATGACCTGCTTGTTGAAAAGAGTTTCATGATTGAGCAATCGGAGGGTACGAAACGCCTTGTGTTCGGAAAAAGTAAGATCGATCTGGAATTTAGAGAGAATAATGACTGGTTCGACATTCATGCCATCGTATATTTTGGCACCTATCAGATACCTTTTATTCAGTTAAAACATCATATACTAAACCGGATCCGTGAATTCACCTTACCGTCCGGTGAAATTGCTGTGATACCTGAGGAATGGTTTTCCCAATACGGAAACCTTCTGCACTTCACAGAGGGTAAAAATGATCTGAGATTAAAGCGACATCATATCGGTTTACTTAACGATTTTGCCGGAAGCGAATTGGCCTCTATCAGTATGGACCGGAAGCTTCAAAAGCTAACTGATTTTACGGAAATAGATGAAATCTGCGTTCCGGTAAGTTTTAAAGGATCATTGCGTTCCTATCAGAAAGCCGGATATGACTGGTTCCACTTTTTGAGAAAATTCAATTTTGGCGGATGTCTTGCAGATGATATGGGTCTTGGAAAAACGGTGCAAACCCTGGCCCTGCTACAAAAAATCAAAGAGGAGGAACATGATGAAAATGTGCCCCGCACCTCACTGATCATTATGCCTACCTCATTAATTTACAACTGGCTTAATGAGGCAGAAAAATTCGCCCCGGATTTAAAGATACTGGTACACACCGGTACTTTCAGGATAAAGGACATGGAGCACTTCTATGATCATGATGTAGTGCTGACCACCTATGGAATTACCCGGGTTGACGCAGAAATGCTGAAGCACATTTATTTTCATTATATTATATTGGATGAAAGTCAGAATATAAAAAATCCTGCTTCCAAGGCCTTCAGAGCAGTAAAAACCCTAAAATCGAAGCATAAACTTATTCTGAGCGGAACGCCGGTAGAGAACTCTGTAAACGATCTCTGGACACAAATGTCATTTATTAACCCGGGGCTACTTGGAAGTCAGACTTTTTTCCAGACTGATTTTGTTATCCCTATTGAAAAGAAACAGGATGCAGATAAGGCCAGGAAACTGCAATCAATGATAAAACCATTTGTATTAAGGCGTACGAAATCACAGGTGGCAACTGAGCTTCCTCCTAAAACCGAGCAATTGTTTTATTGCAAAATGAGCGAAGATCAGGCAAAAGTTTACGAGGACATAAAATCAGAATATCGCAATGAATTGTTAAAAAGCCTGGAGGATGGAACATTTAACAGGTCGCAGGTACAGGTATTGCAGGGCTTAACTAAATTAAGACAAATTGCTAACCACCCCGAAATGATCGATTCTGAATATGAGGGTGAATCCGGAAAGTTCGAAAATGTTATTCACACGCTGCAAAACGTGTTATCAAGGGGCCATAAGGTACTTGTTTTTTCACAATTCGTAAAACACCTGGATATTTTCAGAAACCATTTTGAAAAGGAGCATATTCCTTTTGCCTACCTGGATGGTTCTACAAAAAACCGGGGCGAGGTTGTTCATGAGTTCCAGAATAATGAGAACATCCGGTTGTTTCTTATCTCGATAAAAGCAGGAGGTGTAGGATTAAATCTTACTGAAGCGGATTATGTATTCATTCTTGATCCATGGTGGAATCCGGCAGTTGAGCAGCAGGCCATTGATCGTACCCACCGGATCGGGCAAACCAAAAACGTTTTCATTTATAAGTTCATAACCAAGGATAGTGTTGAAGAAAAAATACTGGCTCTTCAAAACCGAAAAAAGAGCGTTGCAGAATCGCTCATAACCACTGAAGACAGTTTTGTGAAATCATTATCAGCAGAGGATATAAAAGAGCTTCTGGCTTAACTACTTTCCTACTTTGGGCAAAGTCCAGTGATTTTTTACAGCAAATATCCGCACGGTGATAATCAGAATTACGCTCAGAAAAGCATTGATATTACTGTTAACTCCTATGAACTGCAGAATTATAAAAAGGGCAGCACCTGATAAACAAGCGGTTGCGTAAATCTCTTTCTGAAAGATCACGGGTATTTCATTGGTAAGTGTATCACGTAAAACCCCACCCATAACAGCAGAAAACATCCCTAAAACAATAGCAGCAGCCGGAGAAACCCCGAACATTAGCGACTTTTGAACACCGACGACCGTGTATAAAGCAATTCCTATAGTATCAAAAAGAAAAAGGGTACGCCGGAATTTTAAAAAATAATATCTGAAAAGTATAGAGCTCATAACTCCAAGAGTTACCGCTAAAAGGTAGTTCCCATCGGCTACCCAAACCGGGCGGGTATTCAGGATCAGATCACGCAGGCTTCCACCGCCAACAGCTGTAACAAAACCGATAAACGTAACAGCAAAAATATCCCTATACATGTTCTTCCCGGAAGCAGCCAGTGAACCTGAAATGGCAAAGACAAGTGTTCCCAACAGATCAATATAATAAGGTAGCTGCATTAGTCGTCTTTATGCTGTAAGATCCTAAGATACTCCTTTCTCGTAATAAATTCGGCTCCCATACTTTCCAGATGCCTGGTATGGAACTGACAATCGATCATTTTAAATTTCAAAGAGCGGCATAACCCGATCAGAGCAACTTTTGAAGCATTACTTACCAGGCTAAACATGCTTTCACCACAAAAAACACTTCCAATAACCACCCCGTATAATCCTCCAACCAATTCATCCTGTCTCCATACTTCCACAGAATGGGCAATGCCTAAGTGGTGTAATCCAATATAAGCTTCCTGCATATCCCTGGTTATCCAGGTGCCATCCTGATCTTTCCTTTTGACTTTAGCACAGGCCTTTATTACATCATTAAATGAATGATCAAACGTAATTTTAAACATCCCTGATCTTAGTACCTGCTTCATACTGTTCGATATTTTTAAGTGATCAGGAAACATCACAAACCGTTCATGTGGAGAATACCATAAGATCGGGCTGTCATCAGAAAACCATGGAAAAATTCCCCATGAGTAAGCAAGAATTAACCTTTCGGAGGACAAGTCACCGCCAATGGCCAGTAATCCGTCAGCTTCGGCATTTTCCGGAGGTGGAAACCAAATATCATGATCATCAAGCTTATAGAGCACCGAAATAATTATAGACTTTTCTCTGCAAGTTACAACTTGTTCAGCTATTAAATAGATGGATAAGAACAGTGTACCGATGGCATATAATGATTAAGCCCATAAAAATCAGCAGTTCCGACTTTTATGGGCTCGCACAGAGATCTGTTGCTGTAATTAACAGTACATGATCAATCCCTTAGAAGATTACAAATCGTCTTCCCTGGTTACCTGTTTAGTATAAGTAACTTTATCGGTTGTACCTGCAGATCTCCCACCACTTCCCCGGGTTAAGAGAACAATAATTATTATTAATACAGCAGCTCCAACCACCCAAACCCAGGGTTCTACAAATGAGGTTGTTTCTGTAGTAACCTGGCTGCTGCTTGTTGTAGTACTGGTTGCAGCAGAATCCTGAGCCCAGGCCACAGTGCTTATAAAAGTAAGAAGTAAAAGGGCTACGACATTTTTGTAAGTAGCTTTCATTGGTAAATTTTCCATATTCATTTCTTTAAGTGTTAGTTAAGCTATTTTCAAATAGTTTATAAATTAACAACACTCTTAATGAAATGTTTAATCCGTTAAATTCTATCAGGATATTTATCCCTAACTTAATACAACTATCTGCGTATACTATTCATCTGATGATGAAAGGGTTTCGATATATTTTAGCCGTTACTCAGATATTTCCGGTGCTGCCAACTTTTAATTTAACATAAGAACATGTCTCCCCTTTGCATCCTAAGGGTTTTTTATTATTTTCAATATGAATATCCGATAAAAATAAATTAATTGCCGTTCTTAATTAGTTTCATGATTATACAATTACCGCACTTTAGATATCTTTCTTTTCATTTTTTAATTATAGGCTTTATAGCTATGCCTTTTAGCAGCAGGTCTCAAACACCGGAACTGTCCTCCTTACATGAGTTGAAGAAATTAAGCGTGGAAGAGTTAATGAACATTGAGGTAACTTCTGTATCTAAAAGACCTGAAAGATTAATTGAAGCAGCTTCTGCCATACAGGTAATCACCAGGGAAGATATCCAACGATCGGCAGCTACTACTGTTCCGGAAGCCTTACGGCTCTCCTCCAATCTCCAGGTAACACAATTGAATTCGAGGCATTGGATCATTAGTTCACGGGGATTTAACAACATCTTTGCGAATAAACTATTGGTAATGATTGATGGAAGAACAGTTTATTCTCCACTTTTCGCAGGGGTTTTCTGGGATGCGCAGAATGTTCTGTTAGAAGATGTTGATCGTATCGAGATCATCAGTGGACCTGGTGGAACCCTTTGGGGAACGAATGCCGTTAACGGTGTCATTAATATTATAACCCGGAACAGCAAAAACACCCAGGGCATATTTGTATCCGGAACCTATGGTTCAGCATTAAAAAAACAGGCAGAGGCGCGTTATGGTGGAAGTATTGGCTCCAAACTGTCATACAGGGTGTATGGACAATATAGTGATCGTAATGAAACCGCCCTTTCTAATGGAAACGATGATACTGACAAATGGAGACAGGGTCAGGGAGGGTTTCAAATAGACTGGGATCCTTCGGATGCGGATGTTATCTCATTACAGGGGAATTTTTATGGTGGGAAAGAGCATGATACACCCAATTTATTATCCATTGATGGGCAGAATTTGATGGGAAAATGGTCGCATACATTTTCAGAAAGATCAGGTATTATTATTCAGGCTTACGCAGATCGTACATGGCGGCATGATATCACTATTGATGATGAACTCGAAACGTATGATATTGATTTTCAGCATCATTATATAGCATCCAAACGTCATAACCTGGTTTGGGGAATGGGATATCGATTTATGAATGATGAAAGCTGGAACAACACGCAATATGTTGGTTTTTTGCCGGCAGACAGAAAGATGAGTCTTTTCAGCAGTTTTATCCAGGACGAAATTACAGTAATACCTGAACGTCTTAAATTTACTATTGGTTCAAAATTACAGCATACCAACTTTACAGGTTTTGAGGTTCAGCCCAGTGCAAGAATTGCATGGACCCCAAAAAAACAGCATACACTATGGTCTGCAGTTTCCAGGGCAGTTCGGGCACCAAGCCGGATTGACGTTGATTACCATATTCCTGCTTATATTGTTCCGCCTGACCAGCCGAGTGTTGCCGGAGGCCCGAACTTTGTTTCAGAAAAATTAATAGCCTATGAATTGGGATACCGTGTTCACCCTACACACTTGTTTTCCCTGTCATTGGCGACTTTTT
>DASWTL010000029.1:0-2503 GCA_036402155.1 Sphingobacteriaceae bacterium
TATATTTTTTTTAAGATCTCATCACTTAAACCCATTCCGTACATCTTCCAATACGCATGGTATTTTTTATGATAAGGGAAATATTCATCCTCCGTCTCCAGCACCCGGAAATAAGTAATGTACTCTGAAGGAACCCAACTATCCTTGCCAAACAAAATACGGTCCTGGTATTTTTCAAAAAACTGCTTTGCCCTTCGCGGCTGACGTCCAAGTTCTGCAATAACAGCTCCAAACTCCACATTCATATTCGGGTAGGCATCCATAAACTTACCCAACTGGTCAAGGTCGTTAGCATACCAACCGAAATGAGCTACAATAAAAGTAGTTTTTGGATGATTCTTTATCAGATTATACTGCTGCTGAATCAACTCCTCCCAGGAAAATGCATTTTCATCGCTTCTTTTGCGTCCCGGTTGTGTTAACAGTTCAAGCCATCGCTCATTTTCCGGGCCCGGCGTCTCCCAGAATTGCTTAGGATCTGCGGTATGAATAAGTACTGGTATACCGAGCTCCCCGCATTTTTCCCAGACCGGATCAAGTCTGTGATCATCCACAGGAATAATCTTACCGCTATTATCTTTAGCTGAAAAACCCAGGTTCTTAAAAACCTTTAACCCCCTGGCACCAGCCTTAAAATCTGCCTCTAAACCTTGAATAACATTCTTAGTCCAGCCATCCTCGCCAACTCCCGAAAAGTTGATATTCGTAAAAACAATGATGCGATTTGGTGTAACTCGCTTTGCATTTGAAACTGCATTTTTTAAATGGTCGCCTCCCCTTCCACTTAAATTAATCATTACCAGCATATTCAGGCTGTCCATATCCGAAAGTAAAGCTCCTATATCCTGCGTTGGCATATTAGTTTGATGATTATGAACATCGATAAAAGGAAATTTAGACCTCTTCAGAACATGCTGGGGAACAACCAGTGAAGAAGGTGGATCATATGTCTCAAAATCTATTCTGACCTTATCGGTCTGCGCTATCAGATTGAACTGTGTAAAAACAAGTACCGTAATTAAGAATGCAGGTTTAAAAAATTTCATAGATGTCATGAGTAATCTTTAGTTTCTAAAAATAACATAATCTTCAGTAATCAACTAACACTCAACAGACTGACCCACGCACCCGGTAAAATTTTTTATGCACAATGTGGAAATGTGGAAAAATAATAGCGATTAAGAGGGCAACCAGGCCATAAAATGGAAACTTTTTACTTTATAGTTAGTATAAATACGTGTGAAGTGCTTAAATTGTAAATACGCAGGAGACAGCAGTTTATTTTTGCTACGGTTTGACACCGTGTATGCAGGCAGCAAACTCAGACTGGTAAGCCACATTCATTGTCCGCTTTGCAATAGCGAGGATTGTTTACCCACTATGCCTTAAAAGGTATTCTTCAATACGCTCACCTATAGCATCCATATCCTTAATATCTAGATTTGAATCTCTGGGCGACCGGTATTCACCATTTATTTTACACAGATAAGTACAAAATCTACCGTTCTGGTTTATCCGGTAACAATTAGACTGATTAGGAAGTTCTACCGGATCTACCTGTATCTCGCTTTCTTCACCTGCCACAAGACATTTAAAATTAAATCTCATGAAAAGGTAACATGATTTTATTGGAAGTGGTTTTAAATAAACAGCTTCTGTCATGTTGTGAGCTTCAAAACCCTTGCGTTAATTCTTTTGTTATTTAAACGGTTTCAATACCAAATGGATCAACTGATTATGCCATCCACCGTAATCTCTTCTATACAATACCATCCGGATTCTTCGACATTAACGATAAAATACGTTTCAGGAATAGTGTACCAATACAAAAACGTACCCGAAAAAGTATATAAAGAGTTAAAGGCTTCAATGTCTAAAGGCAGGTACCTGAATTATCATATAAAACGGAAGTACGATTTTGAGAAAGTAAAATAACCTGGAGGATAGTTTATATAATTCGTTTAAGTGGGATGATGAGTTATTTTTGCGGGATAGAAATAAGGATCCCGGTTTTATAATTCATGACGAAGAAAACACATTTCAGGCTAATTGTAATTTTAGGAAGTTTAGCTGCCCTTGGACCATTTTCAATTGATATGTATTTGCCGGGATTTGCAGCCATCGGAAAGGACTTGCACTCAAGTACAGCTGAAGTTACACTGACCTTATCAAGCTTTTTCATTGGAATATCAGCAGGACAATTATTGTATGGCCCTTTACTTGACCGTTATGGCAGGAAAAAGCCATTATACATCGGTTTGCTGTTTTACTTTTTAGCATCACTTGGTTGTGCTATAGCATTGTCAATCAATGCATTAATTATTCTCCGGTTTATACAGGCTATAGGCAGCTGCGCGGCAGCGGTGGCTGCAACTACGTTGGTTCGCGACTTATTTCCTGTTAAGGACAATGCTAAGGTATTTTCATTACTAATGCTGGTGATCGGCGTATCACCAATGATAGCACCAACATTAGGCGGATATGTTACTGACGCTTATGGGTG
>DASWTL010000030.1:0-1852 GCA_036402155.1 Sphingobacteriaceae bacterium
TAGGCCTTTTTGATCTATGAGTATCAATATCTTTTCCATTTTTTTCAGATTATAGACCAAAGATTTGTGAAATCCAAAAAGTAGCAAATGACAGAGAACAGAATTGTTGCTGATTAATGTCATATAAAAAATCCCAGTGCCTGGTACTTTTGGGTTATGAAATATGTATCAGCAGCCGAGGCGGTACTGCAGTTAAAATCAATTTATTAATATATCGTACTAATTCGAAATTATGAACCTCACCCATTTGCATTTATTAATTACGCACCTGCCGATCTTCGGATCTGTACTAGGTGCATTGGTTTTGATAATTGGCATCGCTACCGGTAGCCGTTCTACTCTAAATGCGGCCTATGTAGTTCTGCTTATCTCTGCCATCGGCGGGATGATTGCATATTCCACCGGCGAAAGTGCTGAGGAAACGGTTGAACATTTGCCTGGTGTAAGCCGTGGTATAATTGAAGCGCATGAGGAGGTTGCAAAAATTACCGTTGTAACAACGATTCTGATGGGAGTATTTTCTGCCCTTGCGCTACTGACCAGGAATAGTAATAAAAACTTTATTGCCAAAACGCTTTCACGTTTAGTTCTCGTAATTGCCCTGCTGAGTTTTGGTATGGCAGCTTATACCGGATACTTGGGCGGACAGATCAGACATACTGAAATTAAGAATAACGTAAACCAAACACCGGAAACTAACAATCCGAAAGACGGTAATCGCAGCATCGACTGATTTAAAAAGATGCTTGTTCTATTTCTTTTCGACAAGGGGCTTGCTGCATTTAGGGCAAACACCTTCTTTATTCAATGCCACTTCCGGGTGCATCGGACATGTGTAAATTTTCGTGATTTCTGCCTTCATTTGCTCTTTAGCCGACAAATTCAGCTTCTTTCCGCACTTCGGACACTTGCCTGGATTATGGAGCGTTATTTCTTTATGCACGGGGCAACTGTAAGATTTGGAAACGCTGAGTGCCCGGATTTCCTTATGTGAAAGCATGAGATTTTTACCGCATATTGAACATTTACCGGGCTCATGAGAAGTTATCTGGTAGTGATTTGGACAGGAATAAAAGTCTGTCGGCTTGGGCGCCGCTCCTTTTCCAGCCTTCTGCGCGAACAGGACAGGACATACGGCGAAAGTCAGTACAAGTAAAATAGATATCTTTTTCATCTTTTATTTGTAATGTACTTCCTGAAATGTATGCTCAATTATGACCCGGGTCAGGATATTCGTTGATATTTCTCAAAAATATAATGCTGAAGTATAAGCCTTCAGCATGATTTAAATCATCCGCGATCGTTCCTCGGTCATGGCTCCTAACTAACATGTATGATAGCTTTAATTAGCTTAAAAAACGCAAACCTTTAGCGCGCCGGTCCGAAAAAGTGACCAGACCACCTGTCCATTAGTATCGAATCTTCAGGGAATTCGTATCAGGTCTGTCCGTGCGGAATCTATGTTTGGGATGAGTTTTATTTTCTTAGAGTAAGAAACGCCATCATGGCTTTTCAGGTCATCTTCAAATAACACTGCCTCATCGCACGAAACACAAAAGGTCCTCTTTGTTAGGACCTGGTCATTTCTTTTCAGCAACGATAAAATATCCCAATGGAAATTTAGCACTTGTGGTCCTGGAGATTTTTCGTCCGAGGCTGGTCTTCAGCAGCAACAAGGTCATTCTTTGCGTGATGGCGGCCAGTGGTTTGCCTACTATTTTTAAACCCGTAATATTTTTAGCGAAGATGTCTGTTAGCACCTCGGGGGCACCTCCGTATTCTTCCAGGAAGATAATGGAACAACCAGCGTTGTTCAGCATCGAGCGCAACGCGTGCCTGGTATAACGGAAAT
>DASWTL010000031.1:0-8784 GCA_036402155.1 Sphingobacteriaceae bacterium
GCTGGATCTGGCCATCGATACAACCAGTGAAAATTTGCTTGCTCAAACCACCAATGACGGCGTACAACGTGAATGGTGCGGGGGATATCATACGGGTGTGTATCGGGATGCACTTGAAATTGATGACCGGGCAACCGATCTTGGCCGTACAATGCCCGATTACTACCGCAAGCGTGTCCGGGCAATGGCAGACCATATTTTTGGCATCGCCACTCCGGAATTGGCATTTCCAATGTTTGGTGACACTGCCCGCGCCAGGCTTAAATCGGATAACCGTAAAACATGGTCGTTATACAATATACTGATAGAGGCAGGCGAAAAGTTTAACGATCCCAAATTTAAAGCATTAGCAGATCTTAATATTAAGCATCTTCCGGTTAACGGAAGCGTGGCTTTCGCGGATGCTGGCTTATACGCCATGCGCAATAACTGGACGCCTGACCAGGTTTATATGGCGTTGCATTGCTCTCCGCCAGCGATAAGCACTCATGACACACCGGATAATGGTACTTTTGAACTGTATGCCTATGGCCGCTGGCTCATGCCCGACTCCGGCTTCTATACTTATGGACATGATAAAGATGCAAGAGCCTGGCACAGGCAAACAAAAGTCCATTCTACAATGACAGTTAATGGCGCAGACACCAATGTGATTGGTCGTCAGTTATTTTGGGATTCAAAAAACGAACAGGACGTGTTATGCGTCGAAAATCAATCATATAAATACTTTACACATCGCCGCACGGTGTGGTTTGCAGGTAAAAACACCAATCTTCCTTTTTTTGTAATATTGGATGAGGCAAATGGAGATGCGAAAGGTGATCTGGCAATTCATTTTCCAATGGCAGCCGGTCCTTTAAATGTTGGAGACAATAGTTTCAACACAACTTTTGACGATGCCAACGTTCTGATTCAAGTTGCAGGGAAACATCCCATTTCGCTAAAAGAAGACCAGGGCTGGCACGCCTGGGAGTATGGGGAACGGGAAGCACGTACTTCGGTTTCCGCTGTTCATTCGGGACATGGTCCAACTGTATTTGTTTCCATCCTGGTGCCTTATAAAGGACGGACAAATCCTGCATGCAGTCTTTTAACAGATCCGAAAATGCTTATAGCCGGGAATGAACAAGCAGAAATACAGCTAGAAGTAGCAGGAAAAAAACATACACTTTTTCGTAATTAAATACGACCTCAAACCTTCAGGGATTGTCACTTTTAGCCAAGGGACACCACATCTCCGATTATTATTAAGGCTGGATATGTAATAGACCTGGAATCCGATAATTGTTGAAGATCTTTAACTTTGCCCTTTACAACTTTTCTCTGTGGCAGAGAGGCATGCTGAATAATCGCAGCAGGAGTTTCACCCTGACCTGCAACTAAGTAAGTATTGGTAATCTCATCCAATTTCCGCATACCCATATAAATTACAACGGTAGCACGGCTTTGGATCGCAAGTTTCAGATCACCGGATAGGCTGCCATCCTTCTTGGTACCTGTTACAATCCAAACACTTTCACTTACTGAACGGTGTGTTAAGGGAATATCATCAAACCCAATTGCCTGCATGCTGCTGATACCGGGAATAAAATGAGTAGCAATTCCCTGTTCACGGGCAAAGAGGATCTCTTCAAAGCCCCGTCCAAAAATAAACGGATCGCCGCCCTTCAATCGAACAACCATTCCTTTACTCATCGCTTTTTCCTTAATCAGATCATGAATAGCTTCTTGTGAAGTATACTCTCCATAAGGCAATTTTCCAACATAAATATGCTCACAATCTGAAGGAGTAAGAGATAGCAGTTCTTTATTGGCCAAATTATCATATAATACCACCCTGGCTTTCTGTAAAACTTTATACGCCTTTAAGGTAATCAGTTCAGGATCGCCCGGACCGGCACCTACTACATATAATTCAGGTATTATATTTTCATTTCTGGCCATAACGAATAGCTAATTATTCCGCAAACAACGGTTAGCATGTGTCAAATATAAATATGCTGTTGAAATAGGTTGGTGTCTGCGGAACTTTATTATTTATCATTGACATAAATACCTTAAAAAAATCTAAATTGATATCTTATATTCAGTAACAGATTAAAAAAATATGAAACCCATTATAACGATCGAATATTGCCCAAAATGCAGGTGGATGCTACGAGCGGCATATATGGCTCAGGAATTACTCACTACATTTGAAGACGATTTACAGGGAATTTTGCTAAAACCCAGTGAAATAGGTGGTAGATATTCCATCAGTATTAATGAACAGAAAATATTTGACAGAAAAGAAGCAGGCCGGTTTCCTGAGATTAAAGAATTAAAGCAACTGGTACGTGATCAGGTTAACCCAGACAAGGATCTTGGGCATTCTGATAAAAAATAACCCACCCTTGACATCATTTTTCATGCGAGAATAACCAGGGCAGCAATTCCGGTTCAGCAAAAGCAGGATCCCAGCTGTTATGATTGGCATTGGGGTATATCGTTTGCCTGACATCTTTTGCACCTAATCGTTTAAGTTCTTTCACTACGCGGTCAGAAAGTGAAGGATCAACCACATCATCTTTCGCTCCATGAAATACCCACAAGGGGACCTTTCGATATTTTTTCACATTAGCCACATTATCTCCTCCGCATATCGAAAATGCGGCTGCAAAATAACGAGGTTTTCTCCTGAGAAGCTCAAATGTTCCCATTCCACCCATTGATAAACCACCGGCATACACGCGGTCATCATCTATATAATTTTCCGATCTAACTTTTTTTATCAGATTCAGAACAAGTTTCATAGCCTTTGTAGGTTCTCCGCCTTTTTGAAAATTAAAGCTGCGTTTGCCCTGGTTACTTGTAATTTGCACATTGCTCCAGTAGCTATCTTTAGGACATTGAGGGAATATCACGATTGCAGGGAAGTTTTTACGAATTTTCTTATTCAAAAATAATTCACCTCCGTGTACCAACTGAGAGGTATTGTTATTCCCTCTCTCACCTGCTCCGTGCAGAAAGAAAAGAACCGGGTATTTATCAGCCGGATTAAAATTTTCCGGATAAAGGATGCGATATGGCAATGTATCAGTGCCTTTTACATATTGCTTATACTGATAATCATTAAGATTTTGGGCGGCAAGATTGTTGGAAATGGCCAGGGAAATGGTGATTGTAAAAAACAATAGCTTTTTCATTTTAAAAAATCGTTGTAGAGCACCTTAATGAACCTTTCTGTAATCTGGGCGATAAGACATGAAAATCAATTAATAAGTCTTATTAAACCTATTATCAAACCGGATGTTTCCTGGTTTTTTTAATGGGATCTGTAACCCGCCGGTACTTTTTAACCACTCAAAAAGTTCCTGCTTTAATTGTAACCCTTCTTTTTGATAGAACTTATCCCTGATCAGGTTATTCATTTCATATGGATCCTTCTGTAGATCATAAAGTTCATTGATATCCCACGTTCCATAATTGTAAATATACTTAAAACGGTCCGTTCGAACCGCAAAAATGGTTGGAGTGGAAGGAAAGGCAACCTCCCAGTAATACTCATAAAACACCCGGTTTCGCCATTTTGTATTTTCCTCACGGAGCAGCCCTGCAAAGGATGATCCCTGCATTTGTTCTGGCTTCTTCACATCTGCAAGCTCCAGAAAAGTGGGGGCTATATCAATGTTCATAATAGTGTGCTCAAGTACGGATCCCGGCTTTACCATACCGGGAGCCCAGACTAATAACGGCACGCGCATCGACTCTTCATAAGCATGCCGTTTATCAATTAAGCCGTGTTCTCCAAATGAGAATCCGTTATCACCCATATAAACCACCATCGTGTTTTTTTCTAATCCATGCTCTTTCACCCATACTAATATGCGTTCAACACTTTCATCCACTGCTTGCAGTGTTTCCAGGTAGCGACGGTAAAAACTATTGAACGGTATTGTTCCATGGTACATAAAGTCGACACCATGCCAACTGTAACGCTGATTCCTCACCCATGCCGGAATATCTTTATAATTAACCGGGGTAGCAGGTGCGGTTGATATTCCGAAGTGTTTACTACTGTCTGTTGCTGTAAGGTACATAGACGGCGGCGTAATAATTGGAATATTTGCATATTTTCCTTCGTGCCGCTTAGCCGGATAAAATTCGGAATGGACACCTTTATGTGAAAGATATAAGAAGAACGGCTTTTGTTTATTCCGATTATTCAGCCACTCTACAGCATAATCTGTTAAAAGATCTGTGGTGTAGCTCCCTTCAGGCTGTTTAATACGCTTTCCATTAATATTGAATGTAGGATTATTATACACCCCCTGACCATGAAAACTTAGCCAGTAATTAAAACCCGGCTGGGGCTGATCACCGGTATTTCCCATATGCCACTTACCCAAAAAAGCAGTTTGATAACCTTTCTTCTGGAGGTACTGAGGAAAAAATACAAGGTTGCCGGGCAGCGGCGATTCATTATCAACGACTTTATGAGTGTGTGCATACTGTCCTGTGAGGATAGAAGCACGGCTTGGAGAGCATAAGGCAGTGGAAACAAAAGCGTTTTTTAAATGCGCTCCTTCCCTGGCCATTTTATCCATTCCGGGTGTCTGTAACCCCTGAATTTTATTCATGAATCCCATAGCATCATACCGGTGGTCATCAGATAGAATATATATGATATTCATCTGCTTTTTTTGCTGCGATACTACATTTGTTGCTATACACAAGGCAATCACGACGCAGCCTACTTTACATAATATTTTGTGTTTCAATAGCATCTATATTTAATGGTTCAGTTTTTAAATTTACACGACTACTTTATTAATTTAAAATCCGCCTCTTTAACATCCCTGCTGTTAGTGCCAATAAAAAGCTTGAAATCACCCGGTTCTGCTACAAACTTCAGATCACTATTATAAAATTTCAGATCATCTTCTGTAATTTTAAAAGATACAGTTTTTGACTCACCTGCCTTCAAATGTATTTTCTGAAATCCTTTAAGCTCTTTTACCGGACGTGTAACGCTTCCCACCAGATCACGGATATAAAGCTGTACCACTTCTTTTCCTTCTTTTAATCCAGTGTTACTTACTGTAACCTCGGCAACGATGCTTTCGCCTGGCTTAAACGACGACTTGTTTAATATGATATCGTTGTATTTAAATGTAGTGTAACTTAGGCCGTAACCAAAGGGATATAAGGGATCATTTGAAACATCGAGGTAATTAGACCGGAATTTTTCAAACCATTTTCCTTCCTTCAGGGGCCTTCCTGTATTTTTATGATTATAATAAAGCGGTATCTGCCCAACATTTTGCGGAAAAGTAGCAGTAAGTTTGCCGGAAGGATTTACATCTCCAAATAAAACATCTGCAATTGCATTCCCGGCTTCTGAGCCCGCAAACCATACATTTAAAATTGCCGGCACATTTTTATGCTCCCACTTCAAAGCAAGGGGCCTGCCGGTAAATAACACCAGGACTACCGGTTTACCTGTATTGAGCAAAGCCTGGATTAAATCTTTTTGTATTTGGGGAATTTCAATATTGGTACGGCTGGAACTTTCGCCGCTCATTTCTGCAGATTCGCCAACAGCTGCTACAATTACATCTGCCTTATTCGCAACCCGCAAAGCTTCTTTTAATATCACATCATCCGGCCGTTTATCCCTGTTCAATGTTTTTCCGAACATGGTTGCACGTTGTTCCAAAACACTATCTGCTGTTAAATTAGAACCTTTTGCATAAAGTATTTTTGCATTTTTTCCTGCCGCAGCTTCTAAACCAGCCAAAAGTGAAATAGATTTAGAATTATCCGCAGCTACACTCCAGGTCCCTGTCATATTCTCTTTTGCATCAGCAAGAGGACCTATGAGCGCAATGGTACCGTTTTTTTTAAGCGGCAATACATTATTGTTTTTAAGCAACACGAATGATTGGGCAGCAATTTCGCGGGCAACCTGCCGGTTTGCCGGTGTGAAAATTTCTGTTTTGCTACGTTGAAGGTCTGTATACCGGTATGGATCATCAAACAAACCAAGCTTGTATTTAGCTTCCAGGATCCTTCTGCAAGCCAGGTCAATCTGGGCCTGTGTAATTTTCCCCTCTTTAAGTGACTGCTTTAAGGTGGTAAGGAATCCTTCACCAACCATATCCATATCAACTCCGGCTTTTAATGCCAGGGCTGAAACAGTTTTCAGATCGCCCATGCCATGATCTATCATTTCGTTAATAGCAGTATAATCGGTTACAACAAAACCGCCAAACCCCCATTGTTTACGCAAAACATCGGTCATTAACCATTTACTGGCACTTGCCGGAATACCATCGACTTCATTAAAAGAGGTCATTACACTTCCCACACCGGCATCTATTGCTGCCTTATATGGCGGGAAGTATTCATTGTACATTCTTAAATGACTCATATCGGTTGTATTGTAATCCCTGCCGGCTTCAGCAGCACCATACAATGCAAAGTGTTTCACGCAGGCCATGATGGTGTTATTTTTTGTAAGATCATCACCCTGATAGCCTTTTACCATCGCTTTGGCAATCTGCGATCCAATATATGGATCTTCGCCTGAGCCCTCAGACATACGGCCCCAGCGTGGATCGCGGGAGATGTCAACCATCGGTGAAAACGTCCAGTTTATGCCGTCAGCGCTGGCCTCGACAGCTGCAATTCTGGCACTTCGTTCTATCAGGGCCATGTCCCATGTGCTGGAAAGACCGAGTGGAATTGGAAAAACGGTTTGGTACCCGTGAATAACATCCATACCAAATAGAAGCGGAATCTTTAACCGGCTATTCTCAACTGCTATCTTTTGAACATCCCTGATCTTTTCAGCTGTTTTGATATTAAATAAGCCACCAACCTTCCCCTCTTTTATTTTCTGGGCAATGCCTGAACTGGCTGCCTGACCTGTGGTAATATCACCTGCGCCGGGGAGGTTTAACTGACCGATTTTTTCATCAAGAGTCATTTTTTTCATCAGGTCGGTAATAAACCTGCTCATCCGGGCATCATTAGCAGTTTGCGCTAAACTTTCCATTACCGGAAGCATCAATAATAACAAGCAAAATCTTACGAACTTCATATCACTAAATCTTATAATACTATCCCGGAAGAATGATCCTACCGGTTAATCTGAATCTATTTTAAGTGCGGGCTTTCAAAACCAAGCTTTTTTAATCCCGCTTTTATTTCCGGTGCACTCATAAACAA
The DNA here is from genome assembly GCA_036402155.1 of Sphingobacteriaceae bacterium. GTDB lineage: Bacteria > Bacteroidota > Bacteroidia > Sphingobacteriales > Sphingobacteriaceae > DASWTL01. The sequence continues at coordinate 7,213 of DASWTL010000031.1, forward strand.
CTTCCAAAGCAATCCGCTCCGATAATTTTCCATCATCACCACAATTGGCCCCTGATCAATTGCTAAGTACCGTTGAGGATACCAGCTGACTGTTTCGCTGAATGCGTCATAAAAACCATATGGTCCCCAAACTTTATCATTCATATCGTTGTACCAATGCTTCATTGCTTTGATGGACTGTTCTGGTGTGTAAGGCATGGAAGACAAGGCTGCAGTTGGAGAAATTACTCCCAGATCTCTTTGTTCATACGGTGCATGGCCAGAGTATCCTTTAATCGAATAGCTTGATGTCAGTCCCCAGCTATCAGGCCCGTACCCTTTGTAACCCTTTGGGTTCTCAACACACCACGTATAATTAATTAAGGTCTGATTCCTGTTTTCCTGCCAGTAGTCTGCATAACGATCTTTAAGACCGCGCGGATCCAATCCCAGATACGAGTAATGCGCCCAAAAAAGAGGACCGCCATTCGGAGCTCCATGGTGTCTTAACTGCAATTTATAGCCAAACTTCTCAGATGGCGAGACAATCTTGCCATTTTCAGCCCAGCCTTCATGATACACTTCTGCGGGTACACCATGAGTTGGAGAAGACGCTGCGAGTACATACATGATCAGGCATTCATTGTAACCCGTAACCGGAAAATTCATTTGCCATTGTTTATCCGGGCTCCAATGCCAGTACAACACATTTTTGCCATTGCGGTACCAGTTAAAGTCTACTTCTTTCCATAACTTATCCACTCTTGCGGCCAATTGTTTTTCTTTAACACTTCCTTCGTTAAAATATTGACGAACACATAATAGGCCCTGCAGCATAAAAGAAGTTTCCACCAGGTCACCACCATTATCATTTTTGCTGAAAGGTTTTACCTTACCGGTTTCACCATCCCACCAGTGTGGCCATACACCATGAAAACGATCGGCTGTTTCAAGAAAATTTACAATTTTTTCAAGACGTTTTCTACCTTCCTCACGTGTAATAAACCCTCTTTCAATACCTACAAGGATTGCCATTACACCAAAACCGCCACCGCCGGAAGTAACTATATGTTTATCATTCTGAGGATATACTCCATCCACATGGAAACGCTCGCGGGCCAGTCCTGAGTTTGGCTCTGCTCCATCCCAGAAATATTGAAAAGTATTTTTCTGAACGAGTGTAAGTAACTCATAATCACTAATTTGCTTCCCTTTTCGGGATGAGGAAGAATTAATTGAATTGCACCCGTTTAAAAATAATGCGGTGATAAAAAGAGAGATAATTGCAAAATTGACAGATCGTTTCATAAACTATAGATTAGGACTTTGAAAGCCCAGGTTTTTCATACCGGATCTCACTTCAGGAGCACTCATAAATAAATTCCATAACAACTTGCTCCGATGATTCTCAATCATGATAATAATTGGCCCCTGGTCTATAGCCAGGGTGGAACTTGCAAACCATTTTTCATGTAAAGAAAACGCATCTGTAAAGCCGTACTCTTTAAATATCTTATCTCCCAGTTTGTAATAGAAAAATTTAAGCGCCTGCATGGATTCTACCGGAGTATAGGGGAAGGAGGATAATGCAGC
>DASWTL010000032.1:0-3163 GCA_036402155.1 Sphingobacteriaceae bacterium
TAAAAGGTTCTGTAAAAGACGGCGTTGAAGCCTTAAACAAGAAAGAAGTAGATTGTGTGATTTTGGATATGGGGATTCCGGATCATACCAGCTATGAAACTCTGGAAACTGTAAAACAGACACCAGGACTTGAAAACTTACCGATTATTATTTTCACCGGGAAACATATCTCAAAAACAGAAGAGAATAAAATTATGCAGTATGCAGACTCGATTGTAGTAAAAACCGCACACTCCTATCAGCGGATCCTGGATGAAGTGGCATTGTTCCTTCATATTATAGAAGAAAATCAACTGCCTCAAAAATCAACCACAGAGCAGAAATTAGGTTCTTTCGATGCTGTACTTAAAGATAAAACGGTGCTAATAGCTGATGACGATGTACGTAATATTTTTTCTTTAACCAAAGCGCTCGAACAGCATAAAATGAAAGTGGTATCTGCTATTGATGGTAAGGAAGCCCTAACACAGCTGGAAGAGAATCCAAATGTTAATATTGTTTTAATGGATATGATGATGCCGGAACTGGATGGTTACGATACCATTGCACGTATCCGAAAAAATCCTAAATTCAAAAACCTACCAATATTAGCTGTAACGGCAAAAGCAATGATGGGGGATCGTGAGAAATGTATCAGCGCCGGAGCATCCGATTACATATCTAAGCCGGTTGATATTGATCAATTGATCTCTCTTTTGCGGGTTTGGCTATATGATAAATAAATTGGCAGCAGAAGCATGAAAAAAATACTGATCATAGATGATGATTCACGTAATATTTTTGCACTTACTGCTGTATTACGTGCAAAGGGATTCCAATGTGTATCAGCTGCAAGTGCAATTGAAGGAATAAGGATCCTGGATCAGGATCCGGAAATTGGCATTATTCTTATGGATATGATGATGCCGGAAATGGATGGCTATGAAGCGATTTCAAATATCAAAGCTAATCCGAATACTGCTGGCATACCGGTGATAGCTGTAACGGCTCAGGCTATGGTTGGTGATAAAGAAAAATGCCTTAGCGCCGGCGCCACAGGATATGTAGCTAAGCCAATAGACATTGATATTTTAAAAGATTTGCTCGATAAGAATTTAAATTAGTGACGTGGAAGCATACCTGAGAGATGAAGAGGTTGAGGTTTTATTAAATGATATTCTATCAAATCATGGGTATGATTTTACCAACTATTCACGGGCATCAATAAAGCGCAGGCTCACCAGACTCTTTTCTTTTGATCGCACACCAAGTTTTGCAGAATTCAGATATCGTTTGATAAATGACAAGGAGTACGTAAAAAGAGCAATAGAGCAGGTAACAGTTAATGTCACTGAGATGTTCCGGGATCCGTTATTTTACAAATCACTACGTGATCATGTTATTCCCACACTTGGAACTTACCCGTTAATCCGGATATGGCATGCAGGCTGCTCAACAGGTGAAGAAGTATATTCTATGGCTATTTTACTTAAAGAAGCCAACCTGTTACATAAGTCATTACTATATGCCACCGATTTAAGTCCCACTGTACTTGAAAAAGCAAATAGCGGTTTGTTTCCGTTAAGCTCAATGAAACAATATTCAGAAAACTATATTATTTCAGGTGGAAAAAATGATTTTTCGAGTTATTATACTGCGAATTATGATCATGCACGCTTTGACGATAGTTTGAAAAATAAGATGATCTTTGCTACACATAATCTGGTTTCTGATCGCTCATTTAACGAATTCCAGTTAATTATTTGCCGCAATGTTTTAATTTATTTTGATAAAGAGTTACAGGCCCGGGTATTTAATCTCTTTGACGAAAGCCTGCAAAGCCTTGGTTACCTGGCACTAGGAAGTAAAGAAACATTGAAGTTTTCATCAATTGCTAAAAAATTCGTGCCTATTGTTCCTAAAGAAAAGATCTGGAGGAAGATGGAATGATGAGCAGATGTGAATTGTTAATCATCGGAGGTTCTGCAGGGAGCCTGGAAATATTATTAAATATTCTACCCGGTTTAACAATAAAGTTACCTTTTGCTATAGTTATTGTACTGCATCGTAAAAGCTCAATAAACTCATCTCTTGCCGAACTTTTTGCCAGCAAAACAAACATACCTGTAACAGAGGTTGAAGAAAAAGATCCTATATTGCCATCAAGGATCTATGTGGCACCAGCAGATTATCACCTGATGATTGAAGCGGATAAAACATTTTCGTTAGATGCCTCAGAAAAAATTAATTTCTCACGGCCAAGCATTGATCTCACCTTTCAAACGGCAGCGGAGGCTTATCGCGATAAATTAGTTGCACTACTCCTATCCGGGGCAAATACGGATGGCACCGAAGGTCTGAGCCAGGTGAGACAGTTTGGAGGAATTACCGCAGTTCAGGATCCGGAAGATGCGAGAGTACCGCTAATGCCTCAAACAGCCATTAAAGCGATGAAGATCGATCACATATTAAAAAACAGCAATATCGCTTCCTTTATTAACGAGTTGTGACCGTCAGTTGCTTAATTCACCGCGCAGGTTTTGTTCAAGTAAAACGGCTACTTCTTTAAGCTCAATTCCCGATCCTAGAAGGTACATCAGTTTGGTAACTGCAGCTTCAAATGTCATATCATACCCGCTTACCACGCCGATATCTTTTAACTGGCGGCTGGTTTCATATCTTCCTAATTCTACAGACCCAACTTTACATTGTGAGATATCAAGTATCAGTTTACCTGACTGGATGGCTTTTTGAAGCAAATCGATAAACCATGAATGGGTGCTGGTATTTCCGGAGCCAAAGGTTTCCATGATTATTCCCCGGCAATCTGCAGTTAAAGCAGCCTGAACTATTTTGGGAGTTATTCCGGGATAAAGCTTTAATATGCCGATATTGCTTTCAAGCTCTGTATGAACCTTAAAAGGACTTCCGTCAGGCTCGCGGATATCATTTTTATAAAATTTCAAATGAACCCCTGCTTCCGCTAAAATGGGGTAATTTGGAGACCTGAAAGCTTCGAATTTTTCTGAATTATATTTGAATGCACGATTACCCCTAAAAAGCTTATAATCAAAGTAAATACAAACTTCAGGAACCCGGGCCTTACCCTTCTTTTTCTGTGCTGCAATTTCAAGTGCTGTTATAAAATTTTCCTTAGCATCCGTTCGTATCCCATTAACCGGCA